>JACMIX010000357.1 GCA_014380935.1 Gloeobacterales cyanobacterium ES-bin-141
CATCCTTAATTTGGATAGGTCCGGCGAGGATGCCCCTTACAGTCGGCTCTACTTGAGCGATTCGACCTACACGATTCGGGACAAGGACTACAGCCCCCAGCAGCCAGAGTACGGCCTGTTCACCACCTGGCTTTACGATCCGGACTCAGAAGGCGTCCTGCAGCTACGCGCCCGCTACTGTGTTCCTGAGCTGTCGCTCGCCAATTCCCCACCGGCAGTCCTCGAAGCCATCGACCTGATTGATGACGACCAGGTCGTTGTCCTGATCCGCGCCAGCCTGGGTGCAATTCCTGCCAACCGCGAGGTCATCCGACCTGCCTCCTACAGCCCCGGTCATGGTTCCGCGAACCTTGGGTTCGGGTTTGGCCAGCCGTACTTTTCACCCTTTCGTTCACGCTATTACTCTCCCTTCTCCGCTCCTCCCGTCTACCGTCCTGCCCTCAGTTGCGCCTCCGGAAGTGCCGGTTTTGACCTGATACCCGTCGCCGGTGCCCTTGAGAAAATACCCGAGAAGACGCTTAAGATCCGTTTGCGCTTCAGTACCGGTGACACCAGCTACTGGCAACTGGGAGCGGGAACCGTGCGCGAACTCAAGCGGATGCTTGCTCTGCGTGAGAAGCTCTCGGGCTGAGGTCGGCCCTTAATGCGGAACCCGCGGGAGCTGTCCTGCTTCAATAGAAAGGACCCCTTCGCACTTACTGACGGTGCCCGGTTATTCACTTCGCACGCTCAAGCTCGGTGGTTTTGTCGCCATCGTCCTGCTGTGTAACTCCTGCGGGTTACTACCTCCTCAGCCGATCGGTACCGAGGATCGGACAGTCTCTACCCAGGTGACTCCCCGTATGCGCTACCGGTTGGGGAATATCGCCCTGGCTGAGGGCAACCTGGCAGATGCGGCAGAGCACTTTCAAGGCCTGGACCGTTTGTATCCTGCCCTGGCCAGTCGCATTCAATTAAAGCTAGCCCTCAGCACCAGTACTGCCCCGGACTGGTTAGACGCTTTTCCTGATAGTCCCCTGGTGCCGGAAGCTCTGGCCTTTCTGGCCTTGCAGACCGATAGTGTCGCCCGCGAGCGGCTATTGCGCGAGTATCCCAATCACCCTCGCACCCTGGATACCCTCAAACAGTTGCTCATCCGGGAGCCGGACAACCGGGAGTGGATGGCGCATCTGGTTCGTCATTTCCCCAATAGTCCGGGCGTTGTTCAGATTGCCGGGCGGTGGAGCGCGGGTGGTCCCCTGAGCGCGCAAGATTGGCAGGCGGTCGCTGAAACCTATCAGCCCGTGGACCCGTCGCGGGCGGAGCAGGCCTACCGTCAGGCCCCGCAGACAGCCGAGAACTTACTTGCCCACGCCCGGATATTGAAAGTCCTTGGAGAACGAACCGATGCCCGCCGCCTGTACGAGCGGTTACTCGAGCGCTTCCCTCGTCATGCAGTGGCCATCGAAGCACAGTTGGAGTGGGCAGACCTGCTACCTGCCCCGGCTACCCTGGAAGTGCTGGCGAGAATGGGCCGCGAGTACCCTGAGCGTACGGCCGCTGTCCTCTGGGGAAGTGCCCAGACCTGGGCCAACCGCCTCAATAATCCCGAGCGGGCCGGGGAGTTCAACCAACAACTTGTCGAGCAGTTCCCCGAAAATCTCAAAGCCCCCAATGCAGCCTGGGAGCTGGCCTCGATGGCTGCCCGTCGCCAGGACTGGTCCGCGGCCGAGCACTACGCCGAATGGCTAATCAAGCATCATCCGGACGATCCGTTTGCACCCAAGGCCGGTTTCTGGCTTGGTAAGTGGGCCGAGCGTAACGGCAACTCCCGTGTGGCAGCAGGGCACTTTCGTCGGGTCCTCGCCAACTATCCGCGTAGCTACTATGCCTGGCGCTCAGCTGTCCACCTGGGGCTTGCGGTCGGTGATTTTGATAGCCGCACCCTACCCTTTGAGGTGGAATGGTCACGCCCGCAACCTGTCCTGCCCTATGCCTCAGCGACCGTGCGCGAGTTGTTCGAGGCCGGTGAGATTAGAGAGGCCCGCAACCAGTGGCAGGCCGAAACATACCGGCAGACCCTCGGCCCGCTGGGGAGCCTGACCGATGCCATCCTGCGGGCACGCAACGGCGAATACCAGCGCTCGATCAACCAGGCTGTCCGCTCCCTGGTGGACACTCCTGACTCGCAGGCCTGGGAACAGGCTTACCCGCTATTCTTTGAGGCGTCCTTGCGCCGATGGTCAGACGTGCGCGGGCTCAACCCATTGCTTGTTGCGGCTCTTATCCGCCAGGAGTCGCGTTTTGAGCCTGCTATCCGGTCTCGTTCCGGTGCAGTTGGGCTGATGCAGGTGATGCCAGCGACCGGTCGATGGATTGCAGCCCAGGAGTCAGGTACTTCCGACTTGAGCAAGCCAGGGGACAACTTGCGCCTGGGTACGTGGTACCTCGACTACACCCACCGCAAATGGAACGGCAGTTCGCTACTTGCCATTGCAAGCTACAATGCGGGTCCCGGTAATGTATCCCGCTGGGTGCGGGAGATTCCTACCAGTGACCCTGAAACATTCATCGAGCGCATTCCATTCCGTGAGACGCGTTTTTATGTGGTCAACGTCTACGAAAATTACTGGAACTACCTCAGGCTGTACAGTCCTCAAGTGGCTGGAGTGCTCAAACAACTATGAGACGCTCATATGGGGTACTAATTTCTGCCGTTTTTGCCGCGAGTCAGTACTCTGTTTTGAAACTTTGAGCTATGCTCAAGGATAAGTAAGTATCCTTCGATACAGTAAATGGACTGTATGTCCGTTCGCAAAGCCATAGCTGGTAAATTCTTATGAGTCAGATTGTACGTTTTTCGATTAGCACGATTCGGGATGAGGTACGTTGCCGTCTTGAGTCGGGCATGTTGAACCGTCGCCAGCCCGTGCGGGTACTGTGCGAGTTCTACACAAAAAGGGAGTGGCAGGCAATTGCCGAGGAATTGCAGCTGGCGGATGTCCAGCTGAGCGATTCCCTGATCGACCTGGTGGGTAAAGAAGAGTGGTCCAACGACTGAGGCTTGCTGTGATTCGGTATAGCGGCGAGTAAAATGCCAGGATAGTTATCCGGCAGAACTCTGTGTACCAGATCCACGAGACTCAATTGTCCGCACGCGCTCAGGCGATCGTCCCCTCACTCATTCGAGAAGCGTCGCGCTACTGCACTGAGCTGGGTGCTTTGAACCTGGCCCAGGGGCTACCTGACTTTGCCGCGCCGGAATTTCTCAAAGAGGCAGCCCGCACGGCGATTACCCAGGACCACAACCAGTACTGCGACACCTGGGGTCTACGTCCCCTGCGCGAGGCACTGGCCGCGAAGCTCCAACGCGACAACAAAATGGTGGTCGATCCCGAGACGCAGATCACGGTCTGTTGTGGAGCGACCGAAGGGCTCAACCTGGCTTTGATGGCGCTGCTTGATCCCGGCGATGAAGTGCTGGTCTTTTCGCCTTTTTACGAGAACTACCGGCCTAATCTTGCCATGGTCGGCGCGGTCGCCAGGCACATCACCCTGACCGGCCCGGGGTGGGAGGTGACTGAGGAAGTGCTTGAACGTGGCTTTGCTGGTAAGCCGCCCAAGGTAGTCATCGTCAATAACCCGGCCAACCCGACCGGCAAGGTCTGGACGCGCCCGGAGCTTGAATTGCTAGCCCGTTACTGCCTGCACCACGGTACCTACGCGATTACCGATGAAATCTACGAGTACATCGTCTACGACGGGGCAGAGCATATTTCGCTCGCCAGCCTGCCAGGTATGGCCGAGCGGACGATCACCGTCAACGGGTTTTCGAAGACCTTTTGTGTGACGGGTTGGCGGCTTGGGTACACAGTCGCCCCGGCAGCCTTGAGTGACGGTATCCGTCGCCTGCACGACTTTTTGACGATCTGTGCGCCTGCTCCCCTACAATGGGCGGCCCTGGCGGCGGTCGAATCTGGAGAGGACTATTACCACGGGTTGCGAAGCTTGTACCAGGCCAAGCGCACACTGCTCTTCGAGGCGCTTGAGAAAGCAGGCTTCGCACCCATCCTGCCTCGCGGTGCTTATTACATCTGGACAGATGGGCGCGTGCTCGGTGCCGCCAATGCCTGCGAGGCCGCGCACAAACTCGCCACCCTGGCAGGGATCGCTGCCGTACCGGGGGATTGTTTCCTGCCCATCAACCAGCCGAATCAGAATTTGCGTTTTTGCTTCGCCAAACGCGACGAAACCTTACAGGCGGCTGTCCACCGATTGGAAAGCCTGGTGGCACTATCGAGCTGAGCCGCATCAATAGTCCTGCAGCAGTGATGTGTGCGGCGGGTGATTTTTTGCCTGGCTGACCACCACTGACCGACCTGCACGGCAACGCCCGTACAATGAGGTCATCTGTTCCACTTGAGGCGGCTATGGTTCAGTACGATCCGCGCTTGCGCCTGCCCTCCTCTGCCGAGTTGCCTGATTCGGACGATACCCCCGTGGACAACGAACTCCAGAACCTGGTCCCAAACCTCCTCGACCAGGTTCTCGGTCTACTCTGGCAAGGACGCGACGACTGGTTCTTCGGTGTCGATATGGGTATCTATACCGATACCGAGCAACCTTACCGGGCCATCGTCCCCGACGGCTTCTTGAGCCTGGGTGTGATTCGCCTCAGTCGTCCCAACGGACGCCGCAGCTACGTGCTGTGGGAAGAGAATGGCATCATGCCTGTGCTTGTGCTTGAGGTGGTTTCTGAGACCTACCGGGGCGAGTACGAGACAAAGCTCGAGGAGTATCGGCAGTTGGAGGTACGATACTACGTGGTCTACGACCCGATAGGTTCCAGACAGCACGACGTACTCGAGGTGTACGAGCTTGTAGAAGGAAGCTATACGCGCTTGGCAGGTGAGCAGATATGGCTTGAGGGGATAGGGCTTGGCATTGGAAGAGAAGAAGGGGAGTTTCGGCGGTGGCGTCGGGAGTGGTTGTACTGGTATGACGAGTCGGGGGAGCGCTACTTGACCCCTGAGGAGTACGAACAGTACCGGGCGGACCTGGCAACACAAAGAGCTGACTCTGAAGCACGAAGAGCTGACTCTGAAGCACAAAAGGCCGCAACCGAGGCGCAAAGAGCCGAGCTTGCACAACAGCAGTTAGAACAGCTCAAGCGGCAGCTTAAAGAATTAAATATCGATCCAGATCTGACTTGAGGTTTGGTCACGCTCAAGTTCGAGCTGGCAAGGGAAGTACATTGCTTCCCTTGCCGGGTGCATCCACTACTCCACAGCCCGACTTGACAGGCGCGTCAGCACCTCGTTAGAGCGCTGGACAAATTTGCTCATCGTCTGGGCATCGAAGTTCTTCTGTGACAACAGCGCCAGGTCGTAGACATGCTGGCAGACCAGTTCGACCAGCTCGTTGTCCTTGCCCGACTCCTCCAGGCGCTGGACGTTCTGGATGAGCGGATTATTTGTGTTGAGTACGAGCGTGTGTTCTTCGAGAAACTCGACCTGCTTGCGCTCCATCAAGGCGGTCATCTCCTTGAAACGACGCAATGACTCGGGCATCAACAACACCGCCGGGGTTGTGTCCGTCTTCAGCGACTCCGCCCGCACGTTCAGCTTGGGCAACTTGAGCATCGATTTGAACAGCTCGCTCAATTGCTGAGCGCGGGTCTTATTGGTGCGTGGATCAACCAGTTCGCTCGCCTTGTCACGGTTGAGCAGGTTTTCATCGAGGTCCGAATCAACGCGGGCAAACTTGGTCTCCTGCTGACGTTCGAGAAAGCCGACAAAGTGCGAATCGATCAGCGAGTCGAGTACCAGCACCTCGATTCCCTCGGCTTTGAACAGGTCCAGGTAGGCTGATTGGGCACCCAGATCCGAGGTGTAGTAGATCCTGTCCTTGGTGCGCTCTTTGTTGCGCTCCAGGTATTCGCCGAGGGTCACGTAGGTCTCGGTCCCACTGACTGGGAAGACCAGGATGTCCTTGACCTGTTCGTAGAACTTGTCGCTGTGCATGACGCCGTACTTGACGAAAAGGTTGATGTCTTTCCAGCAACTAACGTAGCGTTCGCGGTCTTCGCGGAAGAGTTCCTTGAGCCGGTCGGCAACTTTTTTAGCAATATAGTCCGAGATGCGCTGCACAGTACGGTCGTTTTGCAGGAAGCTCCGCGAGACATTGAGGGGAATGTCGGGGCTGTCGATGGCTCCTTGCAAGGGAGTGAGAAATTGCGGGATGACCTCTTCACAATTGCTGCTTACGAAGACCTGGTTGCAAAACAGCTTGATCTGACCTTTCGAGAAGTCGAGATCCGTTGCCAGGCGTGGAAAATACAGGATGCCCTGGAGCGAGAAAGGATAGTCGGTGTTGAGGTGAACCCAGAAGAGGGGCTCCTCGCTGAACGGGTACAAGTAGCTGTAAAACTCCTTGTAGTCCTCGTCCTTGAGCGAATTGGGCGACTGGGTCCACAGGGGTTTCTGGCGGTTAGCGACCTCACCGTTGAACTTGATTGGAATCGGTAAGAAGTCGCAGTAGTTGCGGATGAGGGCACGGACGCGTGCTTCGTCCAAAAATTCGTCGTTCTCCCGATCGATGAGGAGCTTGACGGCGGTGCCTCGGGTGGTGCGCTCCGATGCCGTGATCTCAAAGCTGGTCGTACCGTCGCATTTCCACAGGACTGCCTCGGCATCGGGTTTGTAGGACAGGGTATCCAGCTCGACGTGCTCGGCAACCATGAAAGCCGAGTAAAATCCGAGGCCGAAGTGGCCGATAATCTGCTGCTTGACATCACCCTGATAGTTCTGAAGGAACTCCTCGGCGCTCGAGAAAGCGACCTGATTGATGTATTTTTTGACTTCTTCAGCGGTCATGCCGAGACCGTTGTCTGCGACGGTCAGGGTGCGGGCATCTTTGTCGAGGGTGACATGAATCTCGAACTCTTCACCGCTGTTGTGAAACTCGCCCGCGAAGCCCAGCATTTTGAGTTTGCTGATCGCATCGGCGGCGTTGGAAATTAGTTCGCGCAGGAAAATATCTTTGTCGGAGTAGAGCCATCGCTTGATGATGGGAAAGATATTTTCGGTGTGGACGGTGATGGAGCCTCTCTCTTGCATAGGAATTTCCAGAATGCTCAGTTCTCAGGATAGCGCGGCAGATTTGCCGGATGGCATAGCTACACGCTCACACCGTTCACCTGACAGGGTTATTGACATAAATCCATACTCAACTGAGATCAGTGTTAGGAGATAAACTGGGGCAGTATTTTACCGATCATTCGTCTTCAAAGGTGAATCATGCTGCGTTTTCTGACTGCCGGGGAATCCCACGGCCCGGGCCTGAGCATTATTGTCGAGGGTATTCCGGCGGAGGTACCGTTGTTGGCCGCGGACATCGACCGAGACCTCGCTCGCAGGCAGGTGGGCTTTGGCCGCGGCGGGCGCATGACAATTGAAAAAGACCGGGTCACCATTCGGGGTGGGGTGCGCCACGGCAAGACAATCGGTTCGCCGATTGCGCTCACACTCGAGAATCGAGACTTCAAGAACTGGGAAGTGGCTATGGCAGTGGAGCCGGTAGACCGCGACGATCCCGAGGTTCTCGAGCAGCTGCAAGCAAAGGCGGTCACCCGCCTGCGTCCCGGCCATGCCGATTACCCGGGGGTTATCAAGTACGGCCTATCGGATGTGCGCAATATCCTGGAGCGCTCAAGCGCTCGCGAGACTACCAGCCGGGTGGCAGCGGGTGCCATCGCCAAGCAACTGCTACGCCAGTTCAACATCCATGTCCACTCACACGTTACCGAGATCGGCGGAGTCGGGGGTGGGGAGTCCGAGGCACCTACGCTCCGGCAGTGGAAAGACTTATTTACATCAATCGAGCAAAACGACCTGCGTTGCCGCGCGGATCTCTACGACTCCCTGCGCGAGCGGATTGTGGAGGCAGCCAAGGGCGGTTACACCCTTGGTGGGGTGGTGGAAGTCGTCGCCTACGGAGACATCCCGATTGGCCTGGGTTCGCATGTACACTACGACCGGCGCATCGATGGGTTGCTCGCGGGCGCTTTGATGTCCGTGCACACGGTCAAGGCGGTCGAGGTCGGTATCGGGACGGAGGCCGCACGCCAGACCGGCGCGGCTGTACAGGATGAATTCGCGGTAGCCGATGGTGAAATACGGCGCACCTCCAACCACGCAGGCGGAATCGAGGGAGGTATGACCAATGGGCAACCCGTGCTTCTGCGCGCCTACCTCAAACCCCTGCCGACTATGCGTAACGCCTTGCAGTCGGTAGACCTGCTGAGCAAAGAGGCTTTCGAGGCCCACTACGAACGTTCCGATACCTGTGCTGTCCCGGCAGGGGGAGTCGTTTGCGAGGCAATGGCGGCAATCGTACTGGCCCAGGAGTTACAGCGCAAGTTGGGTGGGGATTCGCTCGGCGAGATGCTCAGGCATAGAGGCGACCTCAAGGCGTAGCCCGATGCGGGCGTGCCTGACCGAAAGGGCACAGATCCAGCACAGGGCAACGCCCGCAGGCGGGGTTGCGATAAAAACAGCACTGCTGGCCGTGCATCATCAGAACTTCGTGGTTGTCGTATACCTGTTGGGCATTCCACTCGGGCGGCAATTGCGCTTCGAGTAGTGCGTGGGACGGCCCGACTGCGATTCCGGCCGGTAGCAGTTGCAGACGGAGGGCCACCCGGTGGTGGTGACTATCAACCGGCAGGGCCGGACGGCGCAACCGGCTGAACAACAATACAGCCGCACTGGTCTTAGGTCCGACACCCGGTAGGGCTTCAAGCCACCTCCGGGCAGCAGGGACTTCAAGGTCGGCCAGAAAATCCAGGGACAGTTCGCCGCGTTGCGCGTCGATGAGCCGGAGTACGCTCTGAATACGGGGTGCTTTCTGTTCCGGCCAGGTACAGGCAGTAATTGCCGCTTCGATATCGGCCACGGGTGCGTCGCGCACAGCGGTCCAGCTCTCGAAGCGCGATTTTAGAGTTTTGAACGCCCGGCCTGAGTCGGCGTTGTGAGTACGGTGTGATAGCAGTGAGGAGACAAGTTCACTGAGCGGATCGAGGTCCCGAAAAAATGGGACAGGACAGGTGTAGGTTTTGCAGAGCCGCTCGTGAATCAAGAGCAGTTTGGAAGTTGTGTCGTGCATTTCAGTTGAGGGTCTGAACTGCTCGCGCCATGATTCCCGCGGGTGCAGGCCGGTCCAGCCAGAATTCGAGCGCCGCCTCTCCCTGCGCTACCAGCATTGCCAACCCGTCGATTCCCCGTAGGCCTCGCCCGATAGCCCTCTCCAATAGCCGGGTCGGGCGGGGGCGATAGATCAAGTCGTACACGGTCGCCTGCTCGGGTAAGTGGCTTAGGTTTTCGGTGCTCAGAGGGCTCTCTTCCACGGTGGGCACCATGCCAATCGGGGTTGTGTTTACCAGCAGGTCGGTCCGTGGCAACACCCGATCGAGTTCAGTCCACAGCAAGGGCTTCACGCCTTCAAGTGCAGTATTCCCCGAGCAAAAGGCGTAGAGTCTGTCGCGGTCCCGGCCACAAACGTGAATGTATTCAAAGCCCAATTGCCGACAACCGATCGCCACGGCCAGGGCTGCACCACCGTTGCCCAGAATTGTTGCTGTCTTGCCCTGCCAGTCACTGTTTACAAGCGGCTGCACAAACCCGCCGATGTCGGTGTTGGTGCCGGTTAGCGTGCCATCCGGTTCGATGCGGACCGTGTTCACAGCCCCGGCCAGTTGTGCAGGCTCAGTCAAACGGTCCATGAGCGAAGTGATAGCTTGCTTGTGAGGAATAGTCACGTTGAAGCCAACAAATCCACAGGCTTGCAGACCGGCCACGGCCGTCTCCAGTCGGCTCGGGTGAACTGGTAACGGCACATAGAGATAATCGAGGCCGAGTTCTAGCAGGGCTGCGTTTTGCATGCATGGTGAGAGGGAGTGGCTGACCGGGTGACCGATAATCCCGAGCAGGCGAGTTGCACCGGTTACAAGACTTCTCAAGGGCGGATGCGGCGCAGAACTGCCCCGAGGCGGTCGTAATCGTCTTTGAGCAACTGGCTGACTTCACGTCCGGCCTGGACGAGCCAGGAGCGGCTATGGCCGTGGGCACCATAACAGAGCCGGACGGCCGCTGCGACCAATTCGTCCACGGGCGCACCTGATACTTGCAGGACCGTACGCAGAAAGTCGAGCCGATCGCTGAAGTGGGCAATTTCAGACGCCGTGCAGCGGTAGACTGCCTGATGGACGTGGGGCGGCTGGGGAGGCAGGTGCTGGACAATGCGGCGGTCTTCGCGGTAACCCACGATCGCGGCTTTGAATTCGGTTTTGAGCATGTCGAAGATCTGGGGCTGCTCTGAGCGCAGTTGCTTAATCGACAGACCCATTGCCCTGGCTCTGTGCACCGAGTCGATCGGGCTGGTGGTTGTGAAGTAGACCACGGCGTACACATCCACCTCGGCCTCCTCATCTACCGCCTTGACAAGTGACCCGAATGGAGGTGCTACCGGGAAGTCGAGCGATTCGCCATCCAGGCACTGGGCCAGAAACTCGGTCGTGGCGGTCTCGATAACCTCAGCCACATGATCGGGGTGGTGGCCGTTGTTGAGTGAAAAGCGCACGGTTTGCGTGTCATCCGGGAGCGGTTCCCCTCACTGTACTGCACTCTTAAGCGTAGGAGCGCAGAGACAAAGGGGTGTATTCAACGTTGTGCTCGCCGGTGTAGACCTGGGTGGGTCTAAAGATACGGTTGTCGCTTGATTGTTCGTGCCAGTGGGCAAGCCACCCTGCCACCCGTGAGATGGCAAAGACCGGTGTGAACAGGTCGGGTAGAATGCCGAGCTTTTCGTAAACCAGTCCCGAATAGAAATCGACATTTGGGAAAATGCCCCTGGGACCGAGCAATTCGTCACAGACCCGCTCGACCTCGACGGCAATTTCGTAAAGATGACTGTAGCCAAATGAATCGAACAACTCCCGAGCCAGATTTTGCAGGATTGTTGCCCGCGGGTCCTTCACTTTGTAGACGCGGTGGCCGACACCCATGATCTTCTGTTTACGGGCCAGACGCTCCTCGATGTAGGGCCGGACCTTCTCGATGGTGCCGATGCGCCTGAGCATGTCGTTGACTTCTTCATTGGCCCCGCCGTGCAGGGGACCGGAGAGTGTGCCCGCCGCCGAGGTGATGACCGTGTAGGGATCGGCCAGGGTCGAGGCTGTGACCAGGGCTGAAAAGGTGGACGCGTTGACGGTGTGCTCAGCGTGCAGCATCAAACACACATCGAAGATCCGGGCTGCCCGGGGATCGGGCTCTTTACCCGTGAGCATGTACAAGAAGTTGGCTGAGTGGTTGAGGTCATCGCGGGGCGGTACCGGGTCGTTGCCCAGGCGCATCTGGTGAAAGGTTGCAACCATGGTTGGCAATTTGGCCAGCAGGCGGATGGTTGACTGATAGGCGTGTTCCTCGGAACTCATTCCCTTGAGCGGATAGAACATTCCCAGGGCCGCGATGCACGATTGGAGCGCCACCATGGGACGGCCGCTCTCGGGAAAGCTCTTGATCATGTCGCGGATACGGTACTTGACGCGCCGGTGGGAGAGAATCTCGGCCTCGAAGCCGTATAGTTCCTCTTTGATGGGCAGGTGACCAAAGATCAGTAAAAAGGCAGTTTCGAGGAACGTGCTGGACTCAGCTAGCTGATCAATAGGAATCCCCCGATACTCCAGTACCCCGGCGCGGCCATCCACAAAGCTGATGTTGGAGCGTGTAGCCGGGACACCCTCCAGACCGGGGACGTACTCACCTGTCATGGCTTCTACCCTATCGATTCCGTGCCTACATCATAAAGGGGCGAGCAACCCAAGCTTTTGCCGAACATTCCCGAGTGTTTCCCCCGCAACCTGTCCAGCCCGTATGGCCCCGTCGCGCAGGATTGCTTCGAGATGGCCGGGCTCGGCTGTCACCTCCCGGTATCGGGTCTGAATCGGCTTGAGAAATTCCACTACTACCTCGGTGAGTAATGGTTTGAATTTGCCGAAACCCACCCCGGCAAATTGAGATTCGATCGCCTCGGGCGATTCACCGGAGAGGATCTGGTAAATAGTGAGCAGGTTGTAGCATTCGGGCCGGGCTGGATCAAAGGTGAGGCCGAGAACGGCATCGGTCTTGGCGCGCTTGATTTTGTTGCGAATGTCGTCTGCTGTGTCGAGCAGGTTGATACGCGAGAGGTCCGAAGGGTCAGACTTGGACATCTTGGTAGTCCCGTCCTGGAGACTCATCACCCGTGCGCCCTCCTTACGGATGAGCGGCTCTGGTAACCGGAAGGTCTCACCAAAGCGGTCATTGAAGCGGCGGGCAATGTCACGGGCCAGTTCGAGGTGTTGTTTCTGGTCTTCGCCAACCGGCACGACATGAGGTTGGTAAAGGAGGATATCCGATGCCATCAGCACCGGGTAATCGAACAACCCGATATTGACGTCCTCGCCCAACTTGACGGCTTTTTCCTTGTACTGGATCATGCGCTCCAGCCAGTTCATCGGCGTGAGGCAGTTGAGCAGCCAGGTAGATTCCGCGTGGGCTCCGACGTGAGACTGGACAAAGACAGTTGCGCGGTCCGGGTCGATACCCGAGGCAATATATAACGCGGCCGTGCGCAGGGTGGCCGCGTGCAGTTCCCGGGGGTCCTGGGGAATTGTCAGGGCGTGCAGGTCTACTACGCAGAAATAGCTTTCGTACTGCGATTGCTCGTGTACCCAGTTGCGGATGGCCCCGAGGTAATTGCCTAGGTGAAGTTGACCGGTTGGCTGGGCACCAGAGAAAGTGCGTCTTACAGAAGATGTCGCGCTCATGGAATGTCTCCAGGCTATCGCTCTGATTTTACTGCGAACCGGATTACCCTTGCGGATCTGTATTTAAGTGGGCGATAATTGGCAACTGTGTGATTCGACACGCCTGCCGTTACTCTTGTGAAGCATCATGGCGAAAAAAGTTGCCGCCAAAGTCAAGCTGGCTTTGCCTGCAGGCAAGGCCAACCCCGCTCCTCCCGTCGGTCCGGCTCTGGGCCAGCACGGCGTGAACATCATGATGTTCTGCAAGGAGTTCAACGCCCGGACCCAGCAGCTGGGGGACCTCATCATCCCCGTCGTGATCTCGGTCTTCAGCGACCGATCGTTCACGTTCATCACCAAGACGCCGCCGGCGGCGATCCTTCTCAAGAAGGCCGCCGGGATCGAGAAGGGCTCGGGCGTGCCCAACAAGCAGAAGGTCGGGAAGGTCACCCGGAAGCAGGTCCGCGATATCGCGCAGCAGAAGCTTCCCGATCTCAACACCACGAACCTCGACTCTGCGATCAAGACCGTCGAGGGAGCTGCACGGTCGATGGGGCTCGACGTCGTCGACTAGCAGCGACGGAGACTAACGCTATGGCTGGCAAGAAGTATCGCAACGCGATGAAGCTGGTGGACCGCAATCGGCGGTACCCCATCGAGGAAGCCACCGAGCTCCTCGGCAAGACCAAGATCTCGACCAAGACGGACGAGACCGTGGACGTCTCCGTGCGCCTGGGGGTCAACCCCAAGCACGCGGATCAGATGGTCCGCGGCGCGGTCGTCTATCCCAACGGCACGGGCAAGTCGGTCCGCGTCCTCGTGATCGACAAGGGCGACAAGGCCCGCGACGCGCAGGAAGCGGGCGCGGACTTCGTAGGCGCCGAGGACATGATCGAGAAGATCCAGAAGGAGAACTGGTTCGACTTCGACTCGATCGTCGCCACCCCGGACATGATGGGCCTCGTCGGCCGCATCGGTCGTGTCCTCGGTCCGCGCGGCCTCATGCCGAACCCCAAGGTCGGCACCGTGACTCCGGACGTCGGCAAGGCGACCCGGGAGCTCAAGGCCGGCCGCGTCGAGTTCCGCGTGGAGAAGGCGGGCATCGTGCAGGCGCGCTTCGGCAAGGCGTCGTTCGGCGGCCAGAAGCTGGCGGAGAACCTCCGCGCGCTGCTCGAGCTCTTGCTCAAGCTGAAGCCGTCCTCGGCCAAGGGCACGTACATCAAGTCGGTCACGATTTCGACGACCCACGGTCCCGGGATCAAGGTCGATGCCGGAGAGCTGATCGCGGCACAGGCGAAGTAACGAAACAAAGTTCATCACCCGGTGATCCGAGAGGGTCGCCGGTTTCCTACTCTGCCGAAGAAGCAGGTGGACCAAGA
>JACMIX010000358.1 GCA_014380935.1 Gloeobacterales cyanobacterium ES-bin-141
ATCGTAAGAAAAGAAAGTTTACCTGCGGGGATTATGACGGTCCAGGCTCTGCAATCTGACGAATCGGCGCCTTTTTCTTGGGTTTTTGTTTGGTTTATGGTTTTTGTTCACGTTGGCGCGCTCTTCTCCTTTTTCACCTTCTCCTGGTCAGCTCTGGCGTTGACCGTCTTTCTACACTGGATCACAGGCGGTGTAGGGGTGACTTTGTGCTATCACCGGTTGCTGACGCACCGGAGCTTCACAGTCCCTAGGCCCCTGGAGTACTTTCTGGCTCTTCTGGGGACCCTCAGTATGCAGGGTGGACCGATCATGTGGGTTGCACACCACCGCATCCACCATGCCCATTCCGACACCAGCAAAGACCCCCACGACTCAAGCAAGGGTTTCTGGTGGAGCCACATGGGCTGGATGTTCTTTCAGCCGAAGGATCGGATGGACTATGACCTCTATTCGCGGCATGCGAAAGATCTAGCCCGCGATCCAGTTCATCGGTTCCTCAACCGCTACATGCTGCACTTGCAGATACTGTTCGGACTTGGACTTTACCTGATAGGTGGCTGGTCTTTCGTTATTTACGGAATCTTCGTACGCCTGGTACTGGTCTACCACACAACCTGGCTGGTCAATTCTGCCTGTCACATGTGGGGCTACCGTAGCTACGAAACCGATGATCGCTCGACCAACCTGTGGTGGTCGGCTCTACTCACCTACGGTGAAGGCTGGCACAACAACCACCATGCCATGCCCCGCTCGGCCAGACATGGATTGCGCTGGTGGGAAGTGGACATGACTTATTGGGTTATCTGGACCCTGGCACGCCTTGGACTGGCACGCGATTTGCACTTGCCCACACGCCCCTAGAACTTGATAATCTTGCTACACCAATGGACCTGCCTGTTGAGGCAGGTCCATTGCTATTCGGGCTGATGTTCAACGGAGCTAGCTTGTTCCAATAAATACGCATCCTCCAACAAAGGGAGTCTCTCCCTTGAGGAGGCTTTTGCCTGGACAAGTTACCTGTATTGATCCTCCTGTGGGCAGAAGGAACGTGACCTGTCGTGGATGACCATTGGACAAGTAGAGATATCCGAACCCGGAGAGATTGTATGAAAAGTCACATTGCAGGTTTACTGGCCCTGGGGCTACTTGTGTCTGCCCAGCCTGGCCTGCTGGCGGGCGAACAGAGTAAAACCCCCAGCACGACTGCTCAAAGCACAACAACTCAGCCCGCCAACCCACGCTCAAATCCCAGCAACGATAGCAGCGGTCCCCGCTCCAGCGAGACGCGCACGGATGCAACTCCCTCGTCTTCCACTCCCAGTGCCGAGGGTTCCATGTCCGGGGGCAGCATGAGCAAGCCCGGTTCGACCATGAGCAAGCCCGGTTCGAGCAGTGGAAGCATGATGAGTCCTGGTAGTAGTGACAGTATGAGCAAGCCCGGCTCGAGCGGCACGACGACCGGACTACCCGAATCTCAGAGCCGTCCCAGCAGCACCATGATGGCTGATCCCCCGACTGGCACCAGCAGTGGTCCAAGCACCAGCATGCCATCCAGCGGCAGCATGATGAGCCCTGGCTCCAGCAGCGGTAGCATGAGCACCCCAGGCGGCAGCATGACGAGCCCCGGCTCGAGCAGCGGCAGCATGATGAGCAGCCCAGGTTCTTCGAGCACCATGAGTAGCCCGACCAGCGGCTCCCCTTCATCGGTCACTTATCCGCCGAGTGGTACCACCAACACTCCGTCCGACGCGACCAAAGAAGAGAAGATGAAGAGCAATACCAAGGAATCTGCTCCCAGGCCTGTACGCGACAAGCCGTAACATAATACCTGCCTGGGACGGGCTGCCTGAGAGAATCGGGCAGCCCGTCCTGTTATGGGGATATCCCTGTCCGGGCATGTATCCTTGGGTATGCCCGGAGCGGTCAACTCCGCATCTGGGGCGACACACCGGGGGCGTACATGAACCTGATCATTGGTTCAAATGAATCTAGTAGCGGTAAATCGGCCATCGTCCTGGGACTGGGGCTGCACTTGCAGGAGCGTGGTTTCACAGTCGGCTACGCCAAGCCCGTCGGAACCGCTGCGAGAGTCATAGACGGCAGGACATTTGATGAAGATTCCTACTTCATCAGTCGCAAGCTTGGCCTGACTTCTTCTATGCCTTCCACACTGGTATTCTCGGACAAAAGTGCTGTTCGTTTGCGCTTACTGGGTCAGGACGCGGCTGATTACTGCACTCAGCTGGAGGACTACCTGGTCTGCGAACCTGACAAGCTGTGTCTTATCGAGGCGGCAGGTACACCACAAGAAGGGGCTATTTTTGGTCTCAGCCTGCCCCAAATGGCACAAAGGCTGGAAGCTGATGTTTTGCTCGTGTGCCGCTGCCACGACGACTCAGTGCTGGATCAACTACTTGCCCTACAGGCTCAAATAGGTAGGCGATTGCTGGGGGTTGTTCTAAATGACATTCCCGAGAGCTATTACCCGGAAGTCAGCGAGACTCTCGCTCCTTTCATCGAGAAGCTGGGTATTGAAGTGCTTGCCATGATCCCCACCGATACCGTGCTGCGCAGCATCAGTGTCGGAGAACTGGCCGAGGCCCTCAGTGCAGACGTCCTCTGCTGCCGGGACCGGCTGGACATGATGGTTGAATCATTTGATATTGGAGCGATGAATGTCAACTCGGCTCTGCGATATTTTCGCAAAAGCGCCAACAAAGCCGTCATAACTGGCGGTGACCGGACAGATATTCAACTGGCCGCGCTGGAGACGTCCACTAACTGTTTAATCTTGACGGGTCAATTGCCCCCTCTGGAAATGACCCTTGCCCGCGCTGGGGAGTTGGAAGTTCCAGTGCTCCTGGTCAGCCACGACACGCTCAATACGGTTGGTATAGTCGAGCGCCTTTTCGGACAGGCCCGGCTACGCGAACCCGAAAAAGTTCGCCGCGTGCAGCAGCTACTCACCTATCACTTTGACTTTGAGCGGTTTTATACCTGGCTTGGCTGCGACTGGGATGCCCCGGTCTCCTAGAGCGCCTCGTCGTTGCGCTCGCCTGTGCGGATACGGATGACTCCCTCTACCGGCGTGACAAAGATCTTGCCATCACCAATCTCGCCTGTGCGAGCGGCCACGGTAATCTTTTCCACAACCGTGTCTACGAGCTCATCCTCGACCACAACCTCAATTTTGAGCTTTTGCAGGAACTCAACCGTATACTCAGAGCCGCGGTAACGCTCGGTCTGACCTTTCTGGCGGCCGAAGCCTCGTACTTCGCTGACGGTCATGCCGATGATGCCCGCGTTGACCAGCGCAATTTTGACCTCGTCCAATTTAAAAGGTCGAATGATTGCCTCGATCTTTTTCAATCTCACCCTCCACCCAGAAATTTTCTAACGCTTCCTTGTAGCACCCCCAGGGTGCCGGTTGTGTTAAACAGGCTACCATTTTGCTCGACATCTAAAAGAACAACCTTTTGGCTCCAGGGATAGTGAAACACCCTCATTTTGGTGAAAATAGTCCACTACATCTAGCATGTCCATGCAATCTGCCCTATACTCGCGTACAAGTTCAACCGATCCTAGAATACTGCGGAGACTACCTATGCGCCGTGCGATTGCTGTGCTGCTGGGTGTGAGTTTTACGTTGACACCCCTAAGTACCCTGGCCCGGGAGTTCGATTTCTCGAAACCCGCCACACAAACGCCGCCTGGTAAGGGCGCTCCGCCCGCACTCAACCCGTCCGGCCAGAGGCGCATTATTCCACCACCGCCACAACTATCGCCTCGCTCGGCGCCGCCCGTGTTGAACGGTCCTGACTCTCAGACCGGCAGCAACGCCACGGTCAGTGCACCGCCGGTACCTTCTACCGTGCAGCCCACACCCCAGTTCGACGTTATTACCACTCAGACCGACTTACAAAGGGGCACACCCTTGCCAGTCTCGGTATTGCGCGAACTGATCTACAACCCCACTGACACGGTGGCAATGACCTTGCAACTCATCGAGGACGTGCGCGATGACCGGGGCGATGTGGTTATCCCCAAAGGCAGCACGGTCTGGGGCAACTTTGAGCCGGTGATCAAGACGACTGCCAAAGAAGACCCCGCCACGGCCCGTCGCGAACCGCGCGACACCGATGGCTCCAACTTTCCGGACGGCTCGCGTTTTGTTGCCAAGCGCGTCTCGATTGGTGACCGCATCTATGACATGCGGGCTGTAACGGATTTGCTGCCCACCAGCACCGATCCCCGGCGCAACATCGGTGCAGAGGCCGGTAACGGGGCACTAATCGGCGCGGCAGGCGGGGCAGTCATCTCGCTATTTACAGGCGGACTTGCTTTGCTGCCGATTGCAATCGCCGGGGCCTTCGGAGGCACGGTCGGAGCAGCAAGTGCCAGCGTTCCAGTTGTTCAGATCAAACCTGACCAGCCACTCGTTCTAAAACTCGACGAACCTCTACGGGTCCGCTGATGCTGGCCCAGCAGCAATAGTGCTATTGCCGCTCCTGCATAAAATCGATTCTTTGCAGTTCGGAGATGGGAATAAACACTTCCTCCGGCAACAGGACCGGCAGCTTGAAAACCAGGCTCACCTTGAGGGTCTGCTGATTGACAGTGACACCTATAGGTTGGCGTGCGGATCCTTGTTGACTGCTGCGGTAGGCAATATAGAACTGAAGCGCGGCACGGGCAAGGTTGGGGTCCATGGCTGGGATCACGAGTGCACACGGTCAGCGTACCGGACTGGCCGGGTTTTCGTCAGCTATTTGGTCTGTGTGCATAGACAAAATACTCTCCAACCAGGTACAGGGAACCGCACAGAACGCTCAGCCCGGTCCGGCGCCGCTCAACCTCCGCGAGTCCTTCCCCAAGCGATGGATAATCCTGCGCTTCAATTCCCTCATACAGGCGGGCTATTTCACTGAGACTACGGGGACTGTGACTTGCAACTCCCGCAATGGGCACGGTCATTACCGTATCTCCTGTGCGCAGGAGTGCCCCGAGGATAGACCGGGCGTCCTTGGTCTCAAGCATGCCAATCAACCAGCAGACGGATTCACCGGGCCGGTGGGAGTCGAGATAGGCGCGCAGGCGGGCTGCTGCCTCGGGGTTGTGAGCACCGTCGATG
>JACMIX010000359.1 GCA_014380935.1 Gloeobacterales cyanobacterium ES-bin-141
CGGGTTTTCGTCAGCTATTTGGTCTGTGTGCATAGACAAAATACTCTCCAACCAGGTACAGGGAACCGCACAGAACGCTCAGCCCGGTCCGGCGCCGCTCAACCTCCGCGAGTCCTTCCTCAAGCGATGGATAATCCTGCGCTTCAATTCCCTCATACAGGCGGGCTATTTCACTGAGACTACGGGGACTGTGACTTGCAACTCCCGCAATGGGCACGGTCATCACCGTATCTCCTGCGCGCAGGAGTGCCCCGAGGATAGACCGGGCGTCCTTGGTCTCGAGCATGCCAATCAACCAGCAGACGGATTCACCGGGCCGGTGGGAGTCGAGATAGGCGCGCAGGCGGGCTGCTGCCTCGGGGTTGTGAGCACCGTCGATGAGCAGGTAGTCGCCGACCCACTGATAACGTCCCGGCCAGTTTGTTGCGGCAATACCCGTCCGTAATGACTTTTCGCTCAGGTTCCAGCCCTGCGTACGGAGGACCCGGCAGACTTGCAGGGCAGTGGCACTGTTTTGCAGTTGTACATCGCCCGACAAAAAAAGGTCATAGTCGAAACCCTGCCAGTAGCATCGCCCAGGTGCAGTTCCAAGCGCAGGCGGAGCAATGAGAACAGGAACATCGAGCGCACGAGCGCGTTCGTGAACTACCCGGGATGCTTCCTCGGGTAAGGGAGCGCTGACCAGGGGACGACCGGGACGCAGAATACCGGCTTTCTCCGTCGCAATGGCCGCCAGGGTATCGCCAAGTCGGTCACAATGCTCCAGGCTGATACCCGTGAGCACACTCACCAGGGGGTGCTCGAAGACATTTGTCGCATCGAGCCTGCCTCCCAAACCAACCTCGATCACGGCAATGTCGAGTCGCTCCTCGGCAAAATACACAAACGCTGCACAGGTAAAGACCTCAAACTGAGTCGGTACACCCAGGTCGATGGGGAGCTCCGCACAGATAGCACTGACCCGCTCGAGGCAGGCTTGCAGACGTTCAGGCGCAATATATGCACCGTCCAGCCAGATACGCTCGGGCCAGTCAATTAGATGGGGAGAGGTATAGCGTCCCACCCGGTAACCTGCCGCATGCAGGATCTCACTCAGGAAAGCGGAGACGGAGCCCTTACCGTTCGTACCACCGACATGAATGACCGGAAACTGCGTCTGCGGGTCGTGCAGCCGGTGCAATAGCGCACGGACGCGCTCGAGGCCCAGGTGAATGCCAAATCGCTGCAACCGGTCCAGCTGAGTGCGATAATCCGGGTGCATACAGCCCTTCAGGAGCCGATCCGCGCCTGGGGAGGGGTTGGTTTTTCAAGCATCAGCTTGGTGTGCTTAATGCTCTCCGGCACAGCGATCGGATAACTGCCGGTAAAACAGGCAGCGCAGAAGCGTGAACTATCGGAGCGGGTCGCCCGGAGCATCCCTTCCCGGCTCAAGTAGGCAAGGCTGTCTACACCGATGTGTTCGGCGATCTCAGCGACGCTCTTGGTTGCGGCGATGAGCTGGTCCTGGGAGTCGGTGTCGATGCCGTAAAAGCAGGGATGGGTAACTGGTGGAGAGGAGATGCGCATGTGGACTTCGACGGCACCACTATCACGCAGGGCACTGACAATCTTGCGGCTGGTGGTACCGCGCACAATCGAGTCATCGACGAGGACGACACGCTTGCCCTCGAGGACGTCGCGCAGGGGATTGAGCTTCATCTTGATGCCCTTCTCGCGCATCGATTGGGTCGGCTGAATGAACGTCCGGCCCACGTAGCGGTTTTTGATCAGCCCCTCATCGAGGGGAAGACCGAGAGTGCGGGCGAAACCGATTGCCGCCGGTCGTCCCGAGTCGGGCACCGCTACGACGACATCGGCCTGGACGGGTGCTTCTTGGGCCAGGAGCTCGCCAAGGCGGACCCGGTACTGGTAAAGGCTCTCGTCATTCATCACCGAGTCGGGGCGGGCGAAGTAAATCATCTCGAAGATGCATAGCTTGGGTTGGGGCTCAGCCCAATGGTAGGAGGCCATTCCCTCTGATGTAATCCAGACCAGCTCTCCGGGCTCGACGTCGCGCAGGTACTCGGCTCCAATGATATCGAGAGCACAGGTCTCAGAGGCAAGGACGTAGCGGTTGTCCAGCCTGCCAATCACCAATGGGCGGATGCCATTGGGGTCGCGGGTTCCCATCAGACCCGCCGGTGTACCCATCACCAGGCTGAAAGCGCCCTGACAACGCTTGAGTGCACGCACGGTCCCGTCAACCCAGTCGTCACCATCGTCAACAGCCTCACCGATGGCGTGAACAATCTCTTCTGAATCAGTTGTGGCAAGTAACGTGTGTTTGCGCTCCAGGAGCTCTGAGCGCAACCGGCCCGAGTTAACCAGGTTGCCGTTGTGGGCGAGGACGATCGGACCCAGGCGAGTGTTGGAGAGGACCGGCTGAGCATTGACTTTGCGGCTCGAACCGGTCGTTGAGTAACGGGTGTGGCCGATGGCAAGTTGTCCCTTGAGATTGCTCAGCAACTCCTCATCAAATACCTGGGCAACCAGACCCATGTCTTTGTGCATCGTGAGCTTGCCGCTGTCAAACACGGCGATCCCGGCTGACTCCTGCCCCCGGTGTTGGAGGGCGAATAACCCGAAGTAGGTAAGCTTGGCGACGTCTTCGCCTGGGGCAAACACTCCGAAAACGCCGCAGGCTTCCTCGGGCTTATCGTCAGTCGGGCTCAAACTAAGAGTCATGAGATACCTCAACGAAAAGTGTAGGCTCCATCCGACGTGGGATCGCCTGCTGCCAGGTGCGCCGTAGTGCTTCCAATGTAACGTGCAGTAGCGGAGAATGCCCCTCGGCCCCAAGACTGAATCCGGAGGCGCTGTCACCTACGCTGCCAAGCTTTTGCCAGTTGTTACCGAGCACCGAGGTCAGAAAACTTTCACAAACAAGCTGGTCCCGTGCCGCAATGCTGACCACAATCACCGAGGCCGTTTCGCCAAAGAACAGCGTGTCCAGTCTCGATGCAGGACCCGTGATTCGGGCCGTAATGCCCAGATTACCTGAGATACAACACTCAGCCAGGGCAACCGCAAGCCCTCCCTCGGACAGATCATGGGCAGAGCGGAAAAGTCCCCGCTCAATACCCGCACGGCAAGTTTGCTGGACCTGAATTTCGAGAGCCAGGTTCAACCATGGTGGCTCTCCTGCCACCAGCCCGTGTACAACTTTGAGATATTCAGACGCCCCCAGACCCGGATCGAGCGCGCCCAGTAAGTAAACCAGGTCGCCTGCCGCCTTGAAGTCCTGGGAACAGACCTGCCGGATGTCACGGACCATGCCGACCATGCCGATGGTCGGAGTGGGATGAATGGCCCGTACGGTACCGCTTTGCGTCTCGTTGTAGAGCGAGACGTTGCCGCCCGTAACCGGAGTGGCAAAAGCGAGACAGGCATCAGAGATACCCCGGCAAGCCTCGGCCAGTTGCCA
>JACMIX010000360.1 GCA_014380935.1 Gloeobacterales cyanobacterium ES-bin-141
ACTTTTGATTCAAAACTCTTTAGAAGTATTGTTCCTTTCTTGCTAAAACCAGGCTTTCTGACCAATGAATTCAATGCAGGAAGACGTACCAAATACGTCTCGCCTTTGCGGCTGTTTCTGTTTGTCAGCATCGTTGCCTTTTTTATCTTTTCAGTCAATCTTAATAAAATGGTTATAGGTGATGATGTAGAAGTTGACAAAGTTGGTGATGCTCTCGTTATAGACGGTTCAAATCGGGGTGCCTCGTCGAGGAACGGCAATGATGATTCAGGGTCTGGTTTTTCGCGGGCAATGGATGAAATCGTTGTCGAGATTGAGCCTGGAATTGATAACTTCTTTGCACAGAAGGCCAAACAGTTCAAGAAAATGGGCCTGGCAAGTTTCATCAAGAAATTTCTGGCCGACTTCGAAGAGAACATCTCCAAAGCAATATTCTTTCTAATACCGGTGTTTGCCCTTTTGCTGAAATTGCTTTACATCAGGTCGAAGCGATTTTATGTCGAGCATCTCATCTTCTCTTTGCATTTTCACACTTTCGCATTGATCATTTTGCTGCTGGCGGCTCTGATTAACAGTCCTACTGCAAATGTCCTGGCTCCCTTGATGATGGGAATTTACCTGTTCATCGCCCTTCGGGAAGTATTTAAGCAGTCCTGTTTCAAAACGCTCATCAAGTTCTCTTTGCTGTCATCTGTGTATGGTGTTGTCGTCTTCTTTGTACTTTTGGGGCTGTCACTGGCGACTGTCGCACTTTTATAGGCGGACCACCGACTGGAGGGTAGTCCGCGTGGGAAGCAGGGTAGACTTACCCCGAATAAGTTTCTTTGACGAACAGGTACTCCATCGCGTAGATGCGAATCAGGTCCCATTCCGTCTTGTTTCGAATTACCTTGGCGCGGGCTCCCATGACGATCATCTCGGCGTCAATATTGCCGGCAAACAGATCGTAGGCATCCTGGGAGGTAATACTGATGCGCGGGGTACCGGGTGTATCCTCGTTGAGGGCATAAACTCCACGCGGGTCGAGCAGGTGCAGCCTGAAGTAGCAATCGGTGTCGTGCAGGTAAAACGTATGGCGTGAGGAGAGCAGTACCCATACACCAATGGGGTTGTCTTTCAGACAGGCGAGGAGTTGAGGGCGACGCGTGCTTACAAACTGACGGGCTCGCGTGATCAATTCGGCAAGCGGAACTTTGGTCGCGGATGGCTCGGGGTCTGGAATGGCCACGGGTTCACTCCCGTCCGCGGGCCTGATTTGAAAGCCCCCGGTTTTACTCCAACTGCTACCAGGGGTCATGGCCACTGCCTCGGCTTTGATCCCGGGCGTTTTGGCGCGGTAAGCATCCACTGCGGCAATGAACTCGTCAGCGCGGCCGGGGTGAACCCGGTCATTAAGCCAGCGCAAACTGGGCGGTGACCAGAACTGATCGCACGAGGAGGGCACCAGACAGCGTGCTCCAATCGAGGTGGCATTGCGGACCGTCTCCTCCCAATCGGGCTGCCACTGGCGCGCGACATCGACACCGATCGTACCGCTGACCTCCCAACCGGTGTAGGGGACGAAGGCAACGTCGATGTCGAACTGTCCGAGTTGCCTGGCGTAAGGCCAGTAGACCGAGTCGGCCGCGTGGAAAATAGTGCTGTTGCCCGAGCGGATCACGAAGCCGCACTCCTCGGGAATGTTTTGAGAGGGGACGGCCGTAATACTCATGCCGCAAGCATCAACGGTTTGCCAGTAAGGAAGCGTATGGATACGCGTAAAGCCAAGGGCGCGCAGTTTTTGCTCAAGTCTGCGCAGGGGACTTGATGGGATAATCACGAGGGCCGTCTTCGAAAGATGCTGAAGTGTACGGGGGTCGAAGTGATCATAGTGGGCATGAGTAACACACAGCACATCCACGGACGGCAAGGTATCGACGCTCAGCGCCGGTCGGCACTGGTGGACCACGACGTTGTACAGGCAGGGATCAACCAGCCAGGGGTCCGTCAAGAGAGTGCCCTGTTGAGTCTCAACCATGAGACAGGCGTGACCAATCCAGGTTACGTGCATTGGACCTCCACAATCAGATGTTTTTACTTTGCGAGGTTTTGCTTCCCGGTATCATAGGGAGCAGAGAGAGGTTAACGCAACATTGGGCTCGTTGCACGGGAGATGGAGTGTTCAATCTTGCGGAAATCCTGGATATGCCATGGGCGCGGGCCGCTCTGTCAGAACAGTTCATCGTCTGGCGCGGCGAGGGTTCAGAATGGAAACTCTATCTGCCCTGCCAGTGGCCTGTCAAGACCTGGCACACTCCGCCATCGGGCGAGCTGGTTGTCGAGGGGACCGAAACGATTCGGTCTTTAATCGGCGGTGAGGAGTGGCGGGCCTTTACACGCACAGCCGACCCTCTGTTCAAGCTCATCGAGTCTTTCCCCAAAATTGGCCACTGGGACGAAGATGAAGAAGTCGAGCTGTTTGCACCCTTTTTACAAGCGGGCATCGGCTTACTCGGCCTGGGTGCCGAGTGTTTCAAAATCGAGGCGGACGGGACGGTGCATTTTGTACCGCAAGGATTACCCGCCCCAAGTGAAGCTCAAGTCCAGCAACTGCTCGATAAAAAACCCAGGGCGTGGAAGGCACGGCCGCCTCGGGGAAGTACCTGGACACCGGAGTGGCAGTTGCTATGGCTGTGGCTGGATGCTGCACGCAGCTTCTGGGGCTCGCACTTCGTCAATCCGGTCTCTCCGCTGACGAAAGCTTATACAGACCTTCCCGTACGCGAACGGGCAACCATCAGAGCCGGACACCCCCAGACCCTTGCTACCACTCACACAGCGTCCAGAGGACATCAACTAGAGGCCGGTGGGGTACTGGTAGTCACGCCGAATGCCTCCCAGACACTTGAGGCCTTTTTTGAGCAATGCACGGACCGCCAGACAAACGCTCAGCTACGTCTCACCCTTGAAGGTGGAAAGTGGTCTGCACACGTAGTGGTACAGTCCTCACAGTTCGAGATAAATCCCACCGTGCAGTTGCAACCGATAAAGGAGCTCGCCGAACGAACGGGACTTGCTGCTTTGTTGAATGGGGATGCCTGGACAGGAGGGTGGGCACTAGTCCGCGGTGAGGGGACCGAGAGTTGGGTTTTTGAGGCTCGGTCCTCCCTGCTCAGTCCGGCATTTGCCTCCTGGCTGCCGCGTTCGTGACCAAGGTAGTCCTGTTCGATGCTGTCGGAACTCTTTTCGGAGTACGCGGCTCTGTGGGCGAGATCTATAGTGCGCTCGCGCTTGAGAGCGGCGTGCAGGCCAATCCCCGCGAAATCGAAGCGCGTTTTCACCAGGTTTTCAGACAAAGGACACCACCGACGTCCCAGGCACGTGCCTGGTGGCATCAGACTGTGCTCGAGACCTTTGCCGGGTTTGATTTCGCGGATTTCGAAGGCTATTTCAACCAGGTCTGGAAGTACTTCGCCTCGGACCAGGCGTGGGAACTATATCCAGAAACCGTCGAAGTGCTTATGGCTTTGCGCACGCAGGGGGTGGTCCTCGCCATTGTTTCTAACTTTGATGAACGCTTGCACCCGGTCCTCGAAGCCCTTGCCATCCGCTCGTATTTCTCGGTCGTAGCGGTCTCGACCGAGGTCGGTGCAGCAAAGCCCGATCCCCGACTATTTGAATTTGCCCTGCGGCAACTCGGTGTGAGTGCGGACCAGGCATGGCACGTAGGCGATGCACACGAGGATGTGGTCGGGGCAGAGGCAGCAGGCATCCGGGCTTTGCACCTCAGACGGCAAGGAGCGGACACGGCAGGTTGTATCTCATCGCTGCGTGGTGTATTGGCTTGAGGTGATGACAAGCTCAGGTCTACGGCACATGCATTTCGAGTGCCTGCCCGTGGGTCCAGTTCGGCAGGATTTGCTGGCGAAAGACACGGCTCGCCCGCGATTCATAGCGTTGCATGTGCGTCAGCAGGCTCAGGCTCCGCCGAATAACCAGCCCTTCGACTGCGACTCGGTGCAGAGCACCGAGTCGCAGTTCTTTCTCCACCGCGATAACAGAGACGAAAGCCGCTCCTAAACCGGCCTGTACGGCATTCTTGATCGCTTCGATGCTGCTGAGCTCCATCTCGATTGCCAGGCTTTCCACCTCAATTCCGAAGCGCTGCAACACCTCATCGATTACCTTGCGGGTAGTCGAGGCAGGGTCAAGGGCGATGAACTTCAACTTGTGCAGGTCGTGATGGCTGATTGACTTGACCTCGGCGAGTGTATGCGTAGCCGGTACGATCAAGACCAGTTCGTCCTCTGCATAAGGCTCGACACGCAGACGGGTGGTGAGTTCGGGAGGAACTTCACCGCCGACAATACCCAGGTCCAGTTTGCCCTCCGCTACGCCGTAGGCTGTGCGACGGGTGGACAGCACATGCAGCCGTACACCTACCTCCGGATACTGCTGGCGGAACTGACCGATCAAGCGCGGCATCAAGTAGGTGCCTGTCGTCTGGGAAGCCCCCAGTACCAGGGTGCCGCCCTTGAGTTCTTGCAGGTCGATGATCGCCCGGCGCGACTCATCGCATAACACCAGAACGCGATGGGTATACTCCAGAAACAAACGCCCCGCCTCGGTCAACTCCGCCTTGCGGCCAGAACGATCGAATAACGGCATCCCGAGGGCTGCCTCGAGGTTCTGAATCTGCAGCGATACAGCAGGCTGAGAGATATAAAGCGACTCTGCAGCACGCTTGAAGCTACCCTGCTCGGCGATAGCCTGGAAAATCCTGAGTTGGTCCAGACTGAAATGAGAATTGATCATCTACTGCTCAACACGGGTGGAGACCTCACCGTGCAGGAAGCTTAGAGGCCCGTTAATTCGGTACTCAGCCTGTCACACAGAGTGGCAAAGTGTATCTTAAATATTGCATTACCGTGTATGCGGACGCTACCAACAGCTGCTTACTTTCTGTCATCTTCAGATTGAGTCGGCACCTCGACGGGCTCCACCGGAAACTCAGCTTCGAGTACCTGCAGTTCCCGCCTGGTAGCTGAGGGCGCGACGGTTGCAACGACCAGGTCCGGGTCGGCGCTCACCACGACCCCCTCGGGCAGATGCAGATCTTTGAGGTACAGAATGTCACCGACACCCAGATTGCTGACATCGACTTCAATCACCTCAGGAATCTCGTCGGGGGAACCGGATACGGACAGCTCAGTGAGCAGCTTCTCGAGCACACCTCCGTCTACTTTGACTCCACGGGACTCGCCCGTGAAAACGAGTGGCAGATTGATATCGATTGGACCATGACCGGCGATTGCAAAGAAGCTCAAATGCTCGGGTGTACCACGCAGAGTTTCCCTCTGGACTTCCCGTAGCAGGACGTCCCCCGACCAACCCCGCTCAACTTGTAACTGAAAGACGGTGTTATTGACGGTGACCTGCTTCATCAAAGACTCGACAGCCCGCATATCGAGCTCCAGGGATACCGACTTCGTTCCCCGGTGGCCGTAAAGTACCGCTGGAACTTTACCGGAGCGGCGCAGGGCACGTGGGTTGATCCCGGGTGTACGGTTCTGAACTGTTACCTGAGTGGTCATCGGAATACCCTTTCGATTTCTCTATCGAGACAAAATATTGTATATGTACGCTGAGCATCTTCCCCCCGGGGAAGAGAGGTTCAATCTTAACCGATTTGCGTAGCGAATTTAGCTCTAACTCGGTAAAGGCGACTCTTTGGCAAGCACGCCATTCAGGAAGATGTCGCTGATGCCTCGGATCATCTCGTTCATCTCGAGGGGGTTGACGCTTCCACCCATCATGGTCTCCTGACTGAAGCCCGCAATCGTAAATAGGCCCAGGAAGACGCGTGCGACGACCTTCGGACTCATCTTGCGGTAGACACCCCGGTCCATGGCAGTCTGAAAGAAGTCCTCCGCTACATCGAGCATCCGGGTGACCACTTCACTGTGGATGCGGTCTCGCAGGTCAGGGTGAAACTGGGCTTCAAAGAAACATACTTTCATCAGGTCCATGTTGCTGTGCAGATCACGCATGCGGTTGCGCAGGACCGCCTCAACGTGGGTATAGCTTGCCATCTGGCTCAACTCAGTCAGTAAGTCCGTCAGGATTGTTACCCAACCATTGGTGACCAGTTCGGCAAGGATATCCTTTTTGGTCGGAAAATACCGGAATATCGTTCCCTCGGCAAGCCCTGCCTGCTTGGCTATCTGGCTGGTCGGGGTGTTGCCGAAACCCTGCTTGGCAAACAAATGCTGGGAAGCGTCCAGAATTCGCTTGCGATTATCTGGTTGGCTTTCCGTGAGCCGAGCAGCCGGTCTGAATAGGCGCATAGTCACATCCTGAAGGATTTACCGTTGCGCACATGCTAACTGAAGCCCATCACGTCTTTCAAAAATGAATGCATAGTGATGTAAGAATTTACAGTTGTTGACTCAGCCTTTGACGTAACACATCGAGTACGAATCGCTGCGCACCAACAACAACCGCTTGCCCCCCTCGCGCGGCCAGACCTGGTAGTGGAGCACTCCACCGCCACAACCGCCTTTAAAGTCCCGACTTGTCCAACCGCCGATCGAAGTGCTCTCCGCAATGTAGAGCGGTCCCTCGTCGTACTGGATACCCAGCAAGTTGGCCGTCTGGGTTACTTCTTCATCCAGCATGGCCGGATGTGCGTCGCTGCTACTGGCTGCCGAGAACTCCTCGGGCTCAAGCGATTTGCCATTGCCATTCGTGCCAGCGGACTTCTCGACGGATGGATTCAGAAATGGTGGTGCCTCTTCGAGGACGCGACCGAGTGCGTCGGCCAGGCTCAAAACTACACCGGCCTCGGTGACTTCGAGTTCAGAACCTCGAATGCCGCGCAGTTGCGCACTGATCTCGCCCGTCGGGACCCCGTAGTGTAGCAGCAGGCTCGCAAGGCGACCCAGGGCTTCCCCGGTCGCGTGGACATCTTCGCCAGATTTACCGGCATTGATCCACACTTCGCGCGGTCCCTCGGCGTCGTAGTGAACCGAGACGAAGATATCTCCGTGCCGCTGGCTTACGAAGCGACGACTGAAGCCATGCAGTAGAGATGGAGCACGGTCTTTCGGCGAAGCAACATCGAGTACAGGCGCCACCGGCTTGGGAGCTTCGAGACCTTCATCGAGGGCTCCTACTTTGACGGGCTCGGAATCAAGTGTTCCCTCGCGGTAAACGGTGATGCCCTTGAGACCATTGCGCTCCGCAAATCGGTAGATCTCCTTGATCTCTTCCACACCTGTGTCGCGGCTACAGTTAACCGTTTTTGAAATCGAGCTGTCTACCCAGGCCTGCCAGCGAGACTGGGCGAAGACATGCCACTGCCAGGGAATTTCACGCGAGATCCGAAATGCTGCCGCAACTTCTGGATTTTCCTCGGCAAACTGGGTGCCCGCCAGCGTACCCGTTTGCAGGACGGCCTGCCTGTCGGTATCCGAGAGAGCCAGGTCCTCGATGTATGGATTGAGGATCTGTATCCAGTTCTGCTCGGAACTCGAAGCGTCCACGTAGACTTGCTTCCAGATTGTCAGTCCGAAGTCGGGCTCAAAAGCCCATGAGCAGGCGGCAAGCTGTGCGATTGAGCCCGTGGGCGCAATCGAAAGTACCGTTGAATTGCGGCGAGGATTTTGGTATACCTCTTTGTCGGTGTGCAAAACCTGGTCACCCGAGATCGTGTTGCCCATTGCATCGAGCCACGTCTCGAAGGGGTTACCGGTCCGTACATCCTGGATAGCAGCCCAGATGCCACAGGCTCCTTTTTCCGCTGCCAGGGCCTCGGAGGCGCGATATGCCTGCTCAGCAATAAAGCCGCCGACCCGATCGATCTCCTCTAGGTGGGCATCCGAGTCATAGGGTAGCCGCCGCAACTTCAACCAGTCAGCCCAGCCCATGATGCCCAGGCCCAGCTGGCGGTAAACGTTGCGGACATTGTGTTTCTGGGCGGGAGTGGCAAACTCCGACACATCGAGCACGTTGTCCAGGAAGCGGACGCTAATCTCAACCGTTCGGCCCAGATCCTCCCAATCGATCTGAGCACCGTCTTGTGTCTGACGTATGAACCGGGGAATGCACAACGAGCCCAGATTGCAGGCAGAATTGGGCGGCAGATAAATCTCCCCGCAGTTGTGGGCGACCAGACCATTGGCATCAAAGCGCGCCGGACCCGGAACCGTGCAGTCGTACACCTCCTCGGTACCGTCTAATGTGACGGACTCGACGCTCACGCAGAACCTCTCAAGCTGAGGCGCGCGCGGAGATGCACAGGTTAGCGTCTGGAGCTTCGCTGCTTTCTCCGGGTGTTGAAAACCGATTAATTGGTGGAAGGTTGTGAGGTTGTCACCGGTGATCACCAGTTCGTGCAAGGTCCGGTACGGGCGCACCAGCCGAGGACCCTGGACGCGCTTGAGCGGACCGACCGTTGCCGCAATGCCGATGCGCAGCAGCATGCGTTGGACCGCTTCGAGCAAGAGCAAATTACCCTGGGCGAGCCGTACACTGATACCCCTATGCCGGTTTCCCCGGACGATACCGTCTGCGTCGAACAACCCCCGCAAGAAACCCGTATAAAAATCGAAGCTTCCCTGCTCGATCCGCTCCAGGTTGTGCTTTCGACGGCGAGTAATGCCAAAAGTCCGTGCGAGTGTGGAGACACCGCTCGAGCCAATCACATAGCGGTTGGACTGTCCGTGCCAGTAGCCCGAGACCTTGCGACCGGGAGGAGCATACTCATTGACCAGCAGGGCCGCGTAGGTCAGCATGTGCTCGGCGGCTTCATCGGCAAAGCGCAACACGGCGATATCCTCGCCCCGCACACTGGCAATCGAGCCGTCCCCGATCAAAATGCCCAATAACCAGCCCTGCTCGGATGTGCCGGGGCCGTCCCAGGGTTGCAAACCGCGATGGTCATGGATCATGACCTTGTCACCGGGGCTGAGGTCTTCCGCTGCGACCCACTCGGTGTACTGACGCTTGTGGGTTTGGGCTGTGACCTTCAGAACCCTGTGATTGCCTGTCAGACGCAACCGATAGCCCTCGGTAGTCTGCAAAACGAGCACGGGTTTGACCCCGGTACTGAAGAATCCCTGACCCGTGGTGCTGAACAGTTCGCCATTGACATACGTACTGTGCTGGACACCCACCAGGTCCTTGACCTGCCTTGGCCCCTCACCGGTGTGAACCCAGGTATCGGCGGTGACGCAGGGGTTTGTGCAGACAATGTAATCGCGGATCGGCGAGCGGCGCTTGGCATTGTCGATAAACAGCAGTCCCGGATCAGCCGTATCGTGGGCAAACTGAGCAATCTTGTCCCACAACTTGACTGCCAGGGTATCTCCCTTGTCCAGGCACTCAAAAAACTCCTCGTCCACCTGCACAGAAATATTGGCGTTGTGCCACCGCCGGTCGCGCTTACCACCGGCTGACAGGTGCGTCTCCGTCCAGGCAGTGGCCAGGTCTTTTTGAATCTCGGCCAGCCGCTCCTGCTTATGTCGGGCGGAGCCGGTGTCGGCAGCCAGATCCAGGGCTTCCTGAACAAGCGTTTTTGCCGCGCTTGCATCCATGACCGATTGCGTCTTGGCCTGGATGAACTCCCAAATATCCGGGTGTTTCCAGTGCATCGAGAACAAGAACGCGCCCCGGCGCGCCTTATTGCCGGTCGTGATTTTTTTGGAAGTTTCGGAGATCATATCGAGGACGGCACAGGGTCCGAGCGCTTTGCCGTCCGCGAACGGCGACCCTTTGGGACGGATGTAGCCCTTCTGGCCCTTGGAGCCGATATTGACCCCGACCCCACCCCGGAACTTGGTCGTGAGGATGGCATCGGTCACCAGACTGGCAATGTCCTGAATATGGTCTTCGGCTGAGAGCACGAAGCAATTGAGCAACCCATAGGTCCCATGCTCGGCGTTGGCCAGAATCGAGCCGCCCGGCACCATCTTCATCGGTGCCAGGACTGAGAAGAACTTCTCCTCCCACTCAGCCCGAAGTTGATCCGTTTTTTCAGCCGACGCGACAAATCGGGCCACCCGCCGACAGACGTCCTCCCAACTGCGTTCCTCACCGAGCAAGTACTTTTGAAGGACAGCCCGCTGCGACTCACTCAGCTTCGTTACCTGCTCGGTGGTACGAACTTCCTGCAGACTCATAGCCAATCCTCCACTACTGTATCTAGTGCCATAAATGGCTTATGGGTGACGATAGCACCAAATGAACTTGCGCTCAACAGCCACTTGTCCATCTTCCACTTTGCTTAAAGCTTCTGACTCCTCCAGCAGAAGGGTGCGTAAAGCATCCGGCGTACGGGGTAGGAGTGCTAAATCTACCTAGGTGTTGCTCGTCTGAGTTTGCACACTAGAGTGCACTGAAGCTCTGGGTCCGACTCGCCTCAGGAGGAATAATGCTTACATTATGAATCCCCGGTCACACTGCGAGTATTCCACGGTGCAAACCAGGGTAGAAGTAACAAGCCCGGTAGTGCCGCGACCAGGGTTATGGCAAAGAACCACGGCCAGCCGGTTGCCTGAACCAACAAGCCCGCTGGTGAGACGACAATCGTGCTGCTGAGGGCCATCAAGCTCGATAGCAAGGCGTACTGGGTAGCAGAAAAGCTGGGGTTACACAGGCTCATCAAAAAAGCTACGAACGCTGCCGTGCCGAGACCTGCACAGAAATTTTCGATGCTAATAGTTACGACCATGAATGGGTAGTTGTTCCCGGCAAGTGCCAGCCCGAAATAGGCCAGGTTGCTCACGGCCTGTAGCCCACCGAAGACCCATAAAGAGCGATAAACGCCGAGCCTGCTCAGGACCGCCCCACCTGCCAGGACACCGACGATCGTCGCCGCGAGCCCCAGGCCGCCTTTGATGGCACCAATGTCGGTCTGGGTGAAGCCCGTCTCCAGCAAAAAAGGCGTGGACATCACCAACGCAAGACTATCGCCGAGCTTGTAGAGCACGATGAACACCAGGATGAACACCCCCCGGCTTAGACCCGAGCGCCCGAAGAACTCAAAGAAAGGCAGCTTCACCGCCTCGGCAAGTGTGTGGGGCGGGGAAGCTCGTGCTGCCGGTTCCGGGGCACGCAAAGCCGTGAGAATCCCGACTCCCATCAGCGCGGCCATGGCCAGATACACCACGGGCCAGCTGAGGCGGTCGGCCAGCACGAGTGCCGCGGACCCCGTCAGCAGCAACGCTACCCGGTAGCCCAAAACCCCGATTGCAGCCCCTGCTCCCAGTTCGTGCTCTTCGAGCACATCAGTGCGGTAGGCATCAAAAGCAATGTCCTGGGTCGCACTCAAGCAGGCAATCACCAGAGCGTTGATGGCCAGCCACTGCAAGGCCCCCCTCGGATCTTGCAGGGCCATCGCGCCGATGGCCAGCACGAGGGCAACCTGAGTAAGCACCATCCAACCGCGCCGGCGGCCCAGAAAGGGTGGTGCAAACCGGTCTACCAGTGGTGCCCAGAGAAACTTCAACGAGTACGGTAGACCCACCAGACTGAATGCCCCGATTGCAGCCAGGCTCACTCCCGACCCGCTCATCCAGGCCTGTAGCGTATCGCGGGTCAAGTAGAGCGGTAAACCCGAGGAGAAACCCAACAACAACAAGAACACCATTTTCGGGCGCGTGTAGACACCGACCCCCTCCTTCATCGTGTTCCCCGTATCGCTTCGCGGACCATCTGGGCCGTCTGCCGGGCTGCATCGGGCCGAGCGAGTGCGCGTGCGCGCGCACCCATCTGCTGCAATGTCTCCGGTGAGTCGAGCAGTGCAGCCACTGTCCGGCCCAAGACCTCGGCTGTCAGGTCGGACTGGTTGAACTGCAACGCAGCACCCGCCTCGACCAATACGTTCCCGTTGATGCGCTGGTGGTCCTCTGCCGCGTAAGGAAAAGGCACCAGTACAGAGGGGGTTCCCGTGACCAGCAATTCGCTCAATGTCCCTGCCCCACAACGGCTGATAGCAAGGTCCGCCCGTCCCAGCAGAGCCCCCATCTGCTGCCAGAAAGGAAATATCTGATAGGCGGGATTGTTGGGAGCCCTGGCGCGGACTGTCTCGTATTCTCCCTGGCCGCTCAGATGGACTACCCACCAGCCGCGTGCAAGCCACTGTTCGGCACACTCCACCACCAGTTGATTGAGAGCACGGGCACCTTGAGAGCCACCCAGCATCACAATCAGCCGCGCGGATTCCGGAATCGAGAGGCCAAGTGGGTTGGGCTGCACCAGGAAATCCGCCCGTACGGGTGTACCGACCCAGCGCGCGGGGACGCCCGGCAAATACTGTGCCGCCTGCTCAAACCCCAAACCAACACAGGTCGTCCGGCGCGACAGAGACCGGGTGACTTTTCCGGGTAGGGCGTTGCTCTCGTGGAGAATGACGGGGATGCCGCTTGAGCGGGCAGCCAGGACAGCCGGGGCAGCAATGTAGCCCCCGGTGGTAAAGACAGCCGCGAAACGTTTTTGCTCGATTAACAAACGTGTGCGGCGATACGCCACCCAGAGCTGTAGGGCCGATTTGATCCACTGGAGACCCGGCTTGCGCGCCAGACCCTGTAAAGGAAATGTGTGGAGTGTGTAGGCAGCCGGGACGAGTGTCGTCTCAAGCCGGTCGGGTACTCCAAGCCAGTGAATCTCAAACTCGCTCAGCTCCAGGGCAACGGCCAGGGCTGGAAAGATATGGCCGCCCGTGCCACTGGCTGCAATCAAAAGGGATTTCTGGGGCATGCTGTGCGGGTAACTTTGGCCTTGCCGATTTTAAGAGATGCCGGATGCACTGGCCGCTTGGTCCGGGGATCAGACCGGAGATTCTCCCGCTTAATCCAACCATCGTGGGATACCCTAGTGAGTATCTTTGGCCGCCCGCCCTATGTCAACTTCACCTCTGCCCATATTTCCTACCGAACCGAGCCAGTCGAGCCTTGCTGTGACCCTCAAAGAACTCGCGGGTCAACTAAACCGCGAGCAACGCAAGATTCAGGACCTGCTCAGTTCTTTGGGTTTTGCCCTGCGCAGCTTCAACAATCTCAACCAGTTACTCGAATTGGTGCCCTTGATGGCAGCCCGAGTCACCGATGCCGAGGCAGGAGCAATTCTTTTATTCTCGGAAGGACGGGTGACCCTTGAGAAACTCTACTGCCCCGATAAAAACTGGGAGGCCCACCTCGAGCGTTCGTTCGAAGGACTGCTCAAACTGTCGGCTGAGGCCGTAAGCACGGCTGATGAGCAACTCCGCTCCCACCTCGATCCCTGGGTCGCCATTCATGGCACTCCTATCCTGGTCAAAAGTACGGTTCGCGGTCGTCTTTACGTATTTTCGCGCCAGCGCACCTATCAGTGGACTGAGACCCGGCAGAAGCTGTTACGTCTGGTTGCAGACCAGACGGCTGTTGCCGTTGAGAACGACTCACTGACTGCCGAGCTCAAACGCCGGGAGCGGCTGGACCGTGAGCTCGAGATTGGCTCTGAGATCCAGGCCCGTCTTCTGCCGCGCAGTTGCCCGATTATCCGGGGCATCGAACTCGCGGCCCGCTGTGAGCCTGCCGACCGGGTAGGGGGTGACTATTACGACTTTGTGCCGATCTCGACCACCGGCAAGTGGGGCATCGTCATCGGGGATGTGATGGGCAAGGGCGTCCCGGCCGGGCTGCTGATGACCATGACCCGCGGGATGCTCAGGGCTGAGGTGCTGCGCCAGGACCCTCCCGCCCAGATCCTCAAGCATCTCAACCATGTTATGTACACGGATCTAGAAAATTCCAACCGCTTTGTGACGCTCTTCTACTCGGAGTACGACCCGGCTACGGCAAGCCTGCATTTCAGCAATGCCGCTCATACGCCGCCTATTTATTGGAACGCCCAAAAAGGGAAGACTTATTTACTAGATACTCCAGGCGGAATGTTGATCGGTCTGTATCCGGAAAGCGATTACCAGGGCGATACCCTACAACTTCAATCCGGGGATGTGGTGGTCTACTACACCGACGGGTTCACCGAGGCAATCGATCACACAAACACCCGCTTCGGTGAGCAGGGCCTGGAACAAGCCGTCCGGTGGGCGGTCACCCATTACAGCTCCCCTCAGCAAATCCTGGAATACCTGTTCGAACAAGTGCATCAGTTCAGCCCCAGCGGTCGCGCCGGGGATGACATGACGCTCGTTGTTCTCAAGACCCAGTAACCAGGTACACACTCCATGTTTATATTCGGTTGGCTCGATCACCTGGCCATCCTGGCCGCCCTACCGGTGGATCAGCTTGTACTGGCTGCCCTACCGGCAGATCAGGATGTCATACGCAACATCGGCAATTTCTGGAAAGACCTGACCACCACGGGTAAACTCACCGCAGGCATTGTGGGCTTTGTGCTCGGCTTCATGCTGCGTGGGCTCACCCGCTAGGAGCTGGGTTGCATCTAGACTGACAACCTCATCTGCCAGACTTTTCAGGGAGTCGATAGCAGGGTACGCTATCGGCTAACGATGTGAGGGTGACCATGCAGCTGAATGGACTGGACTGGGCAGTCATCGGGATTTACCTGGCGATGTTGCTCTCGATTGGCTGGTCCTTGCGCAAGTTCGCTCAGCAGGGCATGGAGAATTATTTTTTGGGCGGGCGGAACCTGCCGGGCTGGCTGAATGGCCTCTCCTACGCCAGCACCTGCCTCAATGCCGACGTGGCCCCAGCGTATTGCGGGATCGCAGCTGTAACGGGTCTTTATGCCGGCTGGTTTTACATCAGTCGCTTCGGCTGGGCTTTGCTGATTGGCGGGTTGCTCTTTGCGGTTTACTGGCGGCGACTGAATATCTTTACCTCACCCGAGTTCTACGAGTTGCGCTATCGCGGGCAGGGAGCAAGCTGGATGCGTGGCTGGATCGCCTTTCGCTCGTCGTTCATCGCGATTGTTGCCTGGACCGGGGCCGGACTTCTGGGTATGACCAAGGTTGTCACACCCCTTTTCGGGCTCGGTAAGTTTGAAACGATTGCCCTGGTCATCCCGATCATCCTTGTATACCTGTACTTCAGCGGCTACCTGGGTGTTGTGATTACGGACGCCGTCCAGTCGTTGTTTATTTTGCTCGGCAGTCTCGTCTTACTGGTGGCTGTGCTGGTTGATTTTGGCGGTCCGACCGGCCTCGGTCTCGCCTTGAGTGAAAAATTCGGCTCCCAGGTGCTCAGTAGTGTCCCGCCACCGGAGCATGAATTCCTCTCGGTATTCGCGGTACTTGCCTGGATGCTCGGCACGTCGATTGGCTACGGCGGCGATGTGGCTCCAATGTCCGGGGCGATGGAGGGACAGCGCATCCTTTCGTGCCGCAACGGTCGTGAGGCGGCGCGCATGTATGTCTGGACC
>JACMIX010000361.1 GCA_014380935.1 Gloeobacterales cyanobacterium ES-bin-141
GCCCCATCTGCACCACTCCATCAGCCTTACAGGAGGTGAGCCACTGTTGCATACGGAATTCCTGCGCGCCTGGCTTCCTCAGACACCGCTACCGGTCTACCTCGAAACAGGTGGCCACCGACCCGCGCAACTTGCCCAGGTCCTGCCCTGGATCAGCTGGATCTCGATGGATATCAAGTTGCCGTCCTCTTGCAACGAACGGCCTTTATGGACCGAGCACAGGGCTTTTTTGGAAGTGGCCCGCGGTGGGTCCGCCGAACTCTACACCAAATGGGTCGTGAGCCGCGCGACCAGCACCGACGATCTGAGAACAGCCGCCTTGCTGTTAGCTGAGATGCACCCGGAGGGAACCGTCATCCTCCAGCCTGCAACGCCGCTCAATGGTGTAGAAGCGCCGCTGCCAGAGCAGGTGCTGGAGTGGCAGGCTCTGGTCAAGGGTTACTTGAGCCGAGTAAGGGTCATCCCCCAAACCCACAAACTAATCGGTCAGCTTTAAGAGATTGCTTTTGAAGCAGGCTCAAGCAGCTCTTCAACTTGGGCGCTCACCTGTGAGCCATTGATGTACAGATGGGCCACGGACACGGGCAGCTTGAATCTCCTCGGACCGGCACTACCTGGATTTATGAACAGTACGCCTCCACGCTCCTGCACCGAGGGCTTGTGAGAATGGCCGCTGATAACGACTCGAATATCTGTAGCCTCCGGGTCAAGGTCCAGTTCCGGCAAAATGTGAAGCACGTACACCGTGACTCCTTCGATTCGGGTGCTCTCGCGCTCAGAGATCACTGCCGCCCAGGGGCCTGTGTCGTTGTTGCCGCGAACGGCGATGACGGGGGCAAGTGTTCTCAACTCTTTAAGCACCTCCGGCTTGCCAATATCACCGGCGTGGATGATCAGGTCAGAGCCTCGCAATGCCCCGAGTGCCTCGGGACGCAGTAGCCCGTGGGTGTCGGAGATAAGCCCGACGCGTGTTCCCGCTGTACTATTACCCATGCCTCATGGTATCTGGACATTCGCAAGGGCAAGAATCCGATTGCCGTTGGTTGCCTACAATTGCAAGCGCTTCCTCACAGAGAAACGCTAGCTTGTACGCCAGTTCGGCGTACAATAAAAATATCTTGGTCTGGAAAAGTGTCTCATGGCAGCAGTTCCAATCGGTTGAAGAGCGAGCGGGTCCAGCTCCGCATCGATCAGCAGTCCAAGCGGTTGCTGGAGCAGGCGGCTGGCCTCGCCAACATGTCCGTATCCAGTTTCGTGGCTGCCTGCGCGCTAGAGGCAGCTACGCGGCTCATCCAGGAACGGCAGCGGCTCGTCGTGAGTTCTGAAGAATGGGACCACTTCCTGAAAGTGTTGGCGGAACCACCGGAACCGGCGGATGCCCTACGACGGGCGCTCGCGGCCCACGATCGCCTGCAGGCGTAGATGTCACCGGTCTTGCGAATCGAAGAACTGAGTAGCCGTCACCTTCGCAACGATTTTACTTGTGGGGCTGAGGAACTAGATCAGTACCTTCGAGCTCAGGCATCCCAGGACGTGCGGCGTCGGGTGAGCCGCGTCTTTGTAGCCGTGGGCAACGCCGCAGAAGAAGTAGTAGGGTTCTATACGCTGAGTGCCGGCAGTGTGGAGCGTGAGAATTTACCGGAGGCGCAAGCAAAGCGCCTTCCCCACTATCCAGTGCCAGTTGCGTTGCTTGGCAGATTGGCGGTAGGTGTAGCCTACCAGGGTCAAGGGGTTGGGGGACTGCTCATCGCAGATGCCGTGAGGCGGGTGTTGAAAGCCGGTCGGGAGATCGCGGTGTACGCTCTGGTCGTGGACGCCAGGGATGAGAAAGCGGCATCGTTTTATGCACACTTTGGTTTTTTGCCCCTGACTGGCCATCGTCTATTTCTATCGCTCAAGAGCACGTAACCGTTCGCGGTCCAACTGCCACCTATCAGGGCATCGAAGGCCTGGAGCGTATTTTTGACATCAAGTTGTGGAAATGAGAGGCGGCGCCCAGATTCGAACTGGGGGATGAGGGTTTTGCAGACCCTTGCCTTACCACTTGGCTACACCGCCCTGCAACCGTACGCAGTCACTTATCATAGCAAAAGTCCTGCTCTCGCCCGCACATCTCCATGCCCAATGCCGTGGCCGAAATATCCTTGCAGGCCCTGCCTACTGGGGGACTTCAACCACGAGATGCTCTTGTGCTGATTGGTCTGCCTGCCTCCGGTAAGAGTACCCTCGCCTCACAACTGGGAAGTGCACTTCCCGCAGTGGTCATTGTCAGTAGTGATGCGATTCGCGCTGAGCTGTATGGGGACGCGGCAATCCAGCGTGAACCCGCTCGTGTTTTTGCGGTTGCGCATGCCCGGCTGCACCAGGCACTTGTGGCGGGAAACGCTACCATCTTCGATGCAACGAACCTGGAAGCGCCATTTCGCCGACGGCTCCTGGCCCAGTTACGCTTGTGGGGCGCACAGCGAATGATCGGGCTGTGGCTTGATACTCCTCTTGGAGTGTGTAGAGTGCGCAACCAGAACCGGGTTCGAGTCATCCCGGACCGGGTGCTCGAACGGATGCACAGGCAACTTTGTGCTTACCCGCCCACCCTGGAAGAAGGCTTTGACTACCTGGTACGCCTGGCACACGCTTGAAGGCCTGCTCAACCATTCACAATCCCAAAAATCACGGTGTAACGTGGACATGGCAGTATTCTCTGCGGGCTTCTAAAGAACATGGACGACACTATCCGCATTTTCTATTTGCTGGTTCTGGCGGCTTTGCTGTCCTGGCTTGCCTGGCAGGTCTTTCGACAGGTTGCGCGCAGCCGGGGAGTCGAAGATGTGATCACGCGCCTGCAGCCAAAGCTCAAAAAAGGGCCAGGGTCGGCTGAAGAGTTTTACGAGTTGGGGTGCGCGTTTCTCGAAAAGCGGCTCTATAGCGAAGCGGGCCAGAACTTCAAGAAAGCTCTCAACATTCATCCCGAATTTGCCGAGGTGCTCAATAACCTCGGATTTTGCTACTTTCAGCAAAATCAGTACGACCTGGCCATCCGCCAGTACAAAGAGGCTGTCCGTCTCAAGCCCAACTACACAGCGGCACTCAACAACCTCGGCCATGCCTACGAACAGAAGGGGCAGGCCGAACTCGCCCTTGATGCCTACGAGCAGGTCCTGAGTGCTCAACCCGACAATGCCATCGCCGAGCGCCGAGCCCGGTCGTTGCGCAAACGGGTCAGTTCAACAGAGCAGGTCTGAAGTGTACCTAAACGAAAGCACTGAGGAAGATTACTACGTCGTCCTGCGCACGGGCGAGGACGAGCAGATTGTAACCAGAGCCGAGCTTGAGGCCCTGCTCGCTCAAGTAGTTGCCTCGACGGAGCACCTCGAAGGCACAGCTCTTGCGCTTCAAATCAAATACCTCATCGACACTGCCTGCGAATACCCGACCCAACCGGGAGAATATTGGCAGTGGTACAGCATACGCCTGGAGAAACCGCGCTAGACGCGGGTACGCTCCACTGGCCTCACAAGAGCAATTTTAGACAGGCGCATTTCTTAACAAAAGGTGGGAGATGGCGCATCGTATTAGGGCATCCTGGATACAGAGATTAGGTGCGAGAAATATCTCGAAACTGGGATGGATGAATGCCTTACCAATGTCAAGCAAGAAGAACTTGAAGTGCTTATGAAGCATAGGTTGCCAAAGTGCTTGTGCGCGGAGCCTGTCGATGCAGGCACTCTACCGGTCAAGATCGTGGATTCTGAGTTGGCGGC
>JACMIX010000045.1 GCA_014380935.1 Gloeobacterales cyanobacterium ES-bin-141
CTTCGGTGATGACTGCCTCTGCGCGGCCATCACCATTCAGATCACGCACCTCCTCGACTGCGCCCGGAGTGTAAGAGGAGGTTGGGTCGTCGCAGGCGCGCCATTGCTTACCCTTGAGGGTATAGCCAGCCACCTTGAACGCGGCGGCTTCGTCAGCGGGTGAAAGCTTCGCTGGCGAACCGAGCACGGACGCGCAAAACAGCACCATCGGGGCGCTTGCAACCACCAATAGGTTCAGTTTCATCGGATACCTTCCTTTCTAAAGCAGATGGCCAAATTACGTGGCTTGCCATCGTGGAACGTTATTTGACAAATGTGCTATCGACCTAACGAAAAAGTTAAGCGACTCGATGCAGTCGGGTGCGTTTGAATGAAGGGTTAGGGTGTCGAAGGTAATGGAGTTGAGATTATATACAGAGGAACAAATTTACCATTTTCAAACTTGAAATAGTGACTACCGTTTGCTCCTGTTTCATTCAAAAGGCCGGTGAGCATGAGGAGGTTGCTATTCTGGCTGAAAAGAATGGGTTCACCTGCATTCCCACAGGATGCGCAACGAGGTCGGGCCGCCGAGGCTGAGAGCCTTTGCTCAAGTGACTTCAGGTATTCGAAAATTTTACCGGCCGGGAGAGCGACAACACCAAATTGACTAGAAGGTGGCGAAGGCCCTGTGGGAAGGGGTTTGCGCCTCAACGACTAAGCTTGTTGCGCATCTCGTGGGAGCTCTACCTCAACTGCGCAGGTAGTTGATGAAGCTCTCGGTGAGTGAGCTGGTGAGGTCCGGGCGTTTGATAAATTTGAGCGCGACCGAATTCATGCAATAGCGCTGACCGGTGGGCTTGGGTCCGTCATCGAATACGTGACCGAGGTGAGCGTCACAGGTGGCACAGAGAACCTCGGTCCGACGCATGAAAAGCGCATTGTCGGCCTTGAGCGTCACGTTCTCTGCCTTGACCGGTGCCCAGAAGCTCGGCCAGCCCGTGCCGGAATCGAACTTCGTCCTGGAGGTGAAAAGAGCCGTGTCGCAACATATGCACTGATAGATGCCCGCCTGCTTGTTGCGGTCGTAAGCTCCCGTGAAAGGCCTTTCCGTGCCCTTTTTTCTGGTGACCCAGAACTGCTCGGGAGTGAGCAGCCGTTTCCACTCCGCCTCGGACTTGTAAATCTTTGTAATCATGTACCGCTGCCTGTCCTACTGTCTATGACTCTTCTACTAGTACGCCGCACCTGTTGCCTCGGATTGCTGATCCCAATCTATTCTCCTTCGACCAGGACCTTTACCCCACTACCCAGACCAAAGGCACAATGCACATCTCGCAGAGCCTTCTCGCCGTGGATCTCGCCGATGATGCAGCTGACCTTGATCTCGGAAGTCGAAATCATCTCGATGTTGGCACCGGTACGAGCCAGTGTCTCGAACATGCAGGCGGCGATCCCCGGTGTGCCGACGATTCCGGCACCCACGAGGCTGAGTTTGGCCACCGTGGTATCGACAATGATCTCGGGACAACCCATCACCTGACAGAGAGGTTCGAGAGCAAGACGTGCAGAGTTGGCCTGTGTACGACTGACGGTGAAGCCGATATCGTTGGTCGTGCGGCCGCGTTGAGACTGGACAATCATATCGACGGCAATGCCCTGGGAGGCGAGACGCTGAAAGATTTGAGCCGCCACACCCGGTCGGTCGGGCACCTGCAAGATGGCCAGTTGCGCCTGGTTGCGGTCCAGGGCGACCCCGCGCACAGCCATCGGTTGGGTCGAGAAAACAGGTAACTCTTCGTAGATGGGTGCTGTAAGACCGAAGTGCTTACACAGCGACTGGGCAGCAGCCATGGCCTGCTCGCCCGCCACCAGACAACTGATCTTGATCTCGGAGGTTGAGATCATCTGGATGTTGACCCCTGCCTGCGCGAGAGCTGCGAACATCTGCGCGGCAATACCGGGTCTACCGATGATCCCCGCCCCCCGGATACTGACCTTGGCCGGGGCCGGGTCCACGACGATCTCACTCGAGGCGCGGCAGCCAAGCTCTTCCGCTGCCGCTTCGGTCGCTCTGCGTGCCGCTTCCAGGTCAGCCCTCGGCACCGTAAACGCAATGTCGTTGGTGCGTCCGTGGGCCGGGGCATCCAGGTTGTAGGAGGAGTGGTGAATAGATTGCAAGATCAGGTCCACGTCGATGTTCAGGCGGGCCAGGTGGCCGAACAGGACCGCCGCGACCCCGGGGCGGTCGGGCACACGCAAAAGTGCAATCCGGGCCTGGTTGCTGTCCACCAGGACGGCATCGACGGGCCGGTCGGTTTCGAGTTTGTCAATGACGCGCGGGATACTCAAAGGGGGTGAGAGGACTACCGTCCCTGCCGCCTCACTCCAGCTCGAACGCACCACCAGGGGGACCGCGTAATTGCGGGCAATCTCGACGGCGCGGGGGTGCAGCACCTGAGCACCCAGGCTCGCGAGTTCGAGCATCTCCTCGCTGGTGATCGCCTCCAGAAGGGCAGCATCGCTCACCAGGCGGGGGTCGGTCGTGAACACACCGTCTACATCGGTATAGATCTCGCAGCGGTCCGCCTGCAATACGGCGGCAAGGGCAACTGCCGAGGTGTCAGACCCACCCCGACCCAGGGCAGTAATCTCCCAGTGTCCCCCCTCGTCGATACCCTGAAATCCGGCGACCACCACGATGTACCCGGCTTTGAGCATCTTTTCGATGCGCTCGGTCTGGATGTGC
>JACMIX010000362.1 GCA_014380935.1 Gloeobacterales cyanobacterium ES-bin-141
AAACAGTAAATCCGGCAGACCCCACGGTGAGAGGGTACGCGTCGAGAGCCAGAACTGGCTGCTGATCGGTTTGAGCAGCACAAAGTCGAGCGTACCCTGCTGGACGTGGCTGACGATGCGGTTGAGGTTGGGCACCAGAAAAGTACTCGAGAATCCCTGCAAGACCGTGAAGAGACCCAGCACGACAAGCGCTTCCTCCCAGGACCAGCCCTCGAAGGTGTATCCGGTCCGGTAAAAGAGGAAAAGCCCGAACAGGCTACCAACCAGGTTTCCGAGGCTGCTGAGCGTGGCCAGCACAAAATTGGCGCGGTATTCGAGTTCGGCTGCGAGCGCCGCTCCCCAGAATAATTTCAGCACGTTCAGGTGGTAGCCCATATTAGGCCCCCATGCCCGAGTACTGGCGCAGTCCCAGGCGCCACAACCAGCGGTTGAGCCCGAAGAAGAACAGGCTCCAGCCAAGCATCACCAGCAGCCCCCGTCCCACGTCCACCGGCAACCCAATCAGCAAACTGGCCGGGAAGTGAACCATATAGGGAAACGGTGTCCAGAGCACGATCTCGCGTACAGCCGGGGGAAACACCTCCAGGGGTGCAATCAGGCCGGACAAAAATAGATAAAACAAGAACCAGAGCTGTTCGAGGGCACTGGCCCGCTCAGTCCAGAAGGCAACCATGGCGAGAGTGTACTGGATCAAGAAACGCAGGACAAACGCGAACGCGACCACCAGTCCGAAAAGCAGCACGTTCGCCACACTGGGGAGCCAGAAAGCCTGCGGATAGAGCACGAAGAACAGCACGACCAGGCCCAGGGCAAAGGGCATGCGGGCGAGCCGCTCCGAGATGTGTGAGGCGAAATGGCGCCAGCCCGGATCGAGCGGCTGAAGCAACTGCGGTGAAAGCCGCCCCTCGACCACCTCCCGCTCGAACTCCCAGATCACCCAGACCACGGTGAATTGCCGAACCAGGAAGACGGCGAGAAAGTAGCGGGCAAAATCGACCGGCCCGAGTCCCATCTGCCCGCCCTGGGCAGCCTCGATCCAGACACCCATCAAGATGAGCGGCAACGACCCGGAGAGCGTCCACAACACCAGTTCGGCCCGATACTCGACCATGTAGGCGTAGTAAACCGAGAGTAGAACTCGAACTTTTCTGAATATTTCGCTCACGCGACCGCTCCTGCCCGGAAAACCCGGCCGATCACTTCTTCAACCGGGGGGTCCGCGACAGCCAGATCCACCACATCGAGTTCAGCCAGGATGCGGGCGACCGTCCGGGTGAGATCCTCGCGACGCACCAGGAAACGCACCGACTGGCCTTCTACTTCTCCCAACTCACCGTACCCGGATAACTCTGCCGCGGGCCGTGCCTGGGCAAGTTCGACTTTGACCTCGCGGTAAGGGGCAAAGCGTTCGAGCAGGCCATCCAGGTCGCCGTCGTAGATCAAGTGTCCCTCGTAGATGAGCAGGACCCTCTGACAGAGGGCGGTGATGTCGGCCATGTAGTGGCTGGTGAGCAGGATGGTGGCACCGTAGAGCCGGTTGTACTCACGCAAAAATTCGCGCACCGCCACCTGGGCATTGACATCCAGTCCGAGGGTCGGCTCGTCCATGAACAGCACCTCGGGCCGGTGGAGGAGGGCGGCCAGCAGTTCGGCCTTCATGCGCTCGCCCAGCGAGAGCTTGCGGACGGGCTGGTTGAGTTTGTCCTGGAGCGTGAGCATCTCCGCGAGTTCGCCAATGCGGCGCTGGGCCTCGGCCTCCGGGACGCCATAGACCGCTGCGTTGATTTTCAACGAGTCCAGGGCGGGCAGATCCCAGATGAGTTGCTGCTTTTGTCCCATGACCAGGGTGGTCTTTTGCAAAAAGGCCCGCTCGCGCCGGAAAGGGATGTACCCGGCCACTTCCACCTTTCCCTTGGAGGGGTGAATAAGACCCGTGAGCATCTTGAGGGTGGTCGTTTTACCGGCCCCGTTCGGACCCAGGAACCCGACAACTTCACCGGGCTCGATCGTGAAGGAGACGCCCTGAACCGCTTCGACAAGACTGTACTTGCGGCGCACGAAGTGCAGCAGCGTGCCCGCCAGGCCCGGCTCCTTGATCGCCACCGGATACACTTTGCTCAGGTCTTTGACCGAGATGAGCGGCATGCCTTCTCCCAAGTGCAGAGTTCAGGACTCTATTATCCGGGCTGAGACCCGCCAGTGTCAGAGGCCGTGGGAGGGAGTCTGCTCGGCGAAGTTGAAGACCCGGTTGATATCGTCTTTTTGAAACCCGAGCACGAAGGCGTGTCGGCAGTTGGGGATGAACTGCACGTCGTAGATTTCCTCGATACCGGTCTGGAATTCGAGCCAGGCTTCGACTGCGCCCGTGGAGGCGCGGATGACCTGCACCCCGCACTGAAGCTTTTTATCGGTGATCGGTGTGTCGCCGAAAGTCGCCTTCTCGCGCGCCTTGGAGAGACCCACGAAGGCGTAGCCTCCTTGCATGGCAAGCCCGCGCAGGAAACCCGGTAATTCGGTCACGGGTTGCCAGCGGTCCTGGTCGAGTACCCCCAGTTCACCGTGGCCCGAGTTGAGCAGCCAGAGCTTGTTTTCGTACAGGCGGGGTGAGTGCGGCATCGACAGGCCCTGGTAAACAATTTCGCCTGTCGGTACATCGATCACGCAGCCTCCCGACGCCTTGTTCTCGCGCCAGCCCGCCGCGTGGTTGGTTGTCCCCAGGGCAACCGCGTAACGCAGGCGTCCGTTTTGCAGCGCGATCCCGTTGAGGTGGCAGCGGTCCTCGGGCATCAGCCGGGTGATGAAAGGGGGTTGCCATAGAGGGACGAAACTGTGCCGGTTGCTGACCCGGGCCACACAGGAGAAGAGAGTGTTGACAAAACAAATATCCTTTTCGAGCAAAAACAAGTCGTGGATGGCCACTGCTCCCGTGACATAGGCTGTCTGGGGCATGAACAGGTT
>JACMIX010000363.1 GCA_014380935.1 Gloeobacterales cyanobacterium ES-bin-141
ACATCCCCACTACCGGTCCGAAGGCTCGCGGTACTCCCGTGATCGGTCTGCTATCCATTCCCGGTGAGCAGATAGCAGCCACCTTCGCGCTCGCGGACTACCCTCAGGACATGTTTCTAGTCATACTCACTCGCGAGGGGCGGATCAAAAAAATTCCGCTGGGTGAGGTGGCAAATCTCACTGCCCGCGGACTCATGATCGCCAAACTTTCCGAGGGGGATGCAGTCATCCAGGTAGGGCTTGCGGCGAGTAATGCCCAGGTTGTGCTTGCGACTAGTGGAGGCCGCCTGTTGCGTTTTGCCGTGGATGAAGTACAACTACCGGCCATGGGCCGCGCGGCTGTCGGGCTCAAGGCTTTGCAGTTGCGCAAGGGAGAAGACCTCGTAGGTATGGCGGTCACCACCCTTACCGAGACTCTACTTCTAGTCACCCGCAATGGCTGGGCCAAGCGCCTCAAAGCAACCGAGGTGCGTGCCCAGGAGCGTGGTGGGGTCGGCACACCGGCAATGAAGTTCCACGAGCGCGGTGACGTACTGATCGGCATGCTCACAGTCGGAGCCGAGGCGGATCTCGCGTTTGTCAGCGACCGGGAGCGGGTCATGCGCCTCAATAGTGTCGATATTCCCGAGCAGAGCCGCTCAACCCACGGACAGCAAATACCGGCTATCCAGCCCGAGGAGCATCTAATTGCAGTTGCACTCGTAGGTGCGGAGTCCGAGTCAGAAGACTAAGGGAGTGGCATTTCGGATGATTGCAAGTCGGTTACCGCACATGACTGCCGTTGAGTACCTGGAGTGGGAGAAAACCCAGGAAATGCGCCACGAGTACGGTAGTAAAGATATCTATGCCATGACTGGCGGCAGTAAGGCCCACAACACCATTACCGGCAATCTTTTTACTGAAATCCGTGCTCATTTGCGGTCCGGTCCCTGTCAGACCTTCTTTTCCGATGTGAAAGTTCAAATTAGCGCTGAGGGACCCTTCTTCTATCCTGATCTATTGGTCACCTGCAACGAGCAAGACAATCAACCCGGTTACACCGTCGAGCACCCATGCTTGATCGTTGAAGTGTTGTCACCCTCAACCGAGGCTGGAGACAGAGGTAGCAAGTTTCGCTACTACCGTCGCCTCAACGCGTTACAGGAATATGTACTCATCGACAGTCAAGAGATGAGCGTGGAGTGCTTCCGCCGCCCAGCGACACTCAGTACCTGGAGTTACGAAGCCTACAGTTCAGGAGACGTTGTTAAGTTGGAAAGTATTGACCTGGATGTCCCGATGAACCGTCTATACGCAGAAGTCCAGTTCGAGAGCTGATATTGCTGAATGTCCTTGTACCGGAGACCGCCTCGATTCGAGCTTACCTCTCAGCCAGAATGCCGGCCAAAGTCCCGTAGGACGTCCTCAGACCGAATGTTGCCGGATTGACAACGGTTTTGTAGTTGAAGTGGCGGTCTTTGATGTAGGAGTGATCCCAGGGACTCATCTGAATTTTAAAAATCTTGACGATTGAATCGATGAGCGGTTGGGTCAACTCAAATTGCCAGTAAATTCTTTTACCGTAAAACTCGCAAAACTGCTCGATACAACCGGTGAAAGTAATCATCTCGTTCCCCAGCACCAGTTCCCTCGCCTCGATGTCATGCCCGAGCAGATAGTGAATGACAAGACCGATGTCGTGGGCATGAATAAAGTGAAAACTGCCCTCGGCTTTGAGGAAGCGAATGATATTAAGCCATGGAACTACCTGTGGAATCCCAGAGGAAACATGGGACATAGGCTTGTCTTTACTCGCTCCCATCACTAGAGATGGAAAGATTACCGTGATGCGATCGTAGACATCAAGTTCCGGCAGGCGCTCATGGCACAAGTACTTGCTGCGGACATACTCGGTGCCTTCGTACTTGGCAAACTCACGCGGCTGGTTGTCAGAGCCAAGAATGCTACCTGTAGAAAAATAAAGGATTTTCTTGCAGCGCTCTCGGCTGACCGAGTTCATGAGGCGCAAGCTTTGCTCGACATTGACCTCGAAAGGATCGCCGCCCCAGGAAGTGGCCAGGTGGATCAAAAAGTCAGCTTGTTGCAGATACTCAAGGTAAATCGGTACATCGATGAGGCCGCCCCGAATTATAGTGATGCGTGGGTGATTCCTCAGATTCGGCTTGAGTTTGTCTGGGTTTCTCAACAACAAAAACAATTGATACTGCTCGTCTTTGATGAGGATATCAAGTAAATACTGACCCACACACCCACTCGCACCAGTAACGAAGACATTTTGCTGAATATTTGCATTGCTCAAGACAAGAAAACCTCCGGCAGGGAAAGAACACTCGAGTAGAACGGCATTGATAGGGAATAGCTGAGGTCCTATTCGAAGTATTCTACAACTTTCGATGAAGACTTCTACAAGCGGATGCCGGGGTTAAAACCCATCGGTTAACGTAGAGACATACATAATTTGTTACTGGTCTCAAGTGCTCGAACTCCACTGCCACACAACCTGCTCTGATGGAACACTTACACCGAGTGAGCTGGTTCGTGCGGCGGCACGGGCTGGTATTCGTGCATTGGCCCTGACCGATCACGACACGATTGCCGGATGGGACGAAGCTAGAGATGCCTGCACTCAGCACGGACTTGAGTTGGTTCCGGGTCTTGAGCTGAGTACGAGCCACAATGGCTTTTCACTGCACATATTAGGTTTCTATCCCGATCCAAAGCGGATCGAGGCATTTTTAGCCGAGCGTCATGCGGCTCGTGTCCGTCGTGCCAGACACATGGTCGAGCGCTTAGGCGAACTTGGCTACCCGATTGCGATGCCCGACGTGCCCACTCCGGGGCGTCCCCACATTGCAAAGGCCCTGTGCGAAGCCGGATATGTCCGGCATGAGCAAGAAGCCTTCGAGCGCTGGCTCGGCGAAGGTCGTCCGGCCTACGTACCTTACGAGCGGCTGAGTTCAGAAGATGGCATCCGGGCCTTGCGCGCCAGTGGGGCAGTACCTGTCTGGGCGCACCCAATGCTCTTCCGGGGCGGCAATGTCGAGCAGGTCCTGCCGGTACTCGTAGAAGCCGGTCTTCAGGGCGTCGAAGTCTACCACTGCGAGCACAGCCCCCGCCAGAGCGCCCGCCTACTTAAGATGATCGAGCCCTATGGGCTCATCGCCACCGGCGGCAGTGATTTTCACGGTACAAATAAAGACGGGGTGGAGTTGAACATGCTCCGCCTGCCACTTACGTTGCTTGGACCCCTCAAGCACCTGGCAAATGTCGATAGGATGGACACAACCGGAGTCCTGGTCAAGTAATGTACAAAGACAAATTAGAAAGGTTGCGGGCCATCTTTCACACGTGTGAGAGGGTCATGGTGGCCTATTCGGGTGGCGTAGACAGTACACTCGTCGCCAAAGTCGCTTTCGATGTCCTGGGTGAGCGGACTGTCGCCGTAACGGCGGCTTCGCCCTCACTGATGAATGAGGACCTGGAGGATGCCGCTACCCAGGCCCGCCAGATTGGCATCCGGCACGAGATTATCGAGACGACAGAACTCGACGACCCAAACTACAATTCAAACCCTGTCAACCGCTGCTATTTTTGCAAAAGCGAACTGCACGGCAAGCTGGTTCCCCTGGCCCAGGACTGGGGTATCCCAGTTGTGATGGACGGGACCAACCTTGATGACCTGGGCGATTACCGGCCTGGTTTTCAAGCAGCGCGAGAGAAGGGCATCCGCTCTCCGCTCATCGAGGCCGAAATCACCAAGCTCGAAGTCCGGGAGATAAGCCGGGCATTGGGTCTGTCGAGCTGGGACAAACCGGCCATGCCCTGCCTGTCTTCGCGTTTTCCCTATGGCGAGACGATAACCCGCGAGAAGTTAGAGCGGGTCGGACAGGCAGAGCGCTACCTACGCTCTCTAGGATTGCGCCAATTCAGAGTACGTTCTAGTGGTGAGACAGCCAGGATCGAAGTAGCTCCTGAGCAAGTCAGGGATTTTGTGCTGACCACGGACCTTACAAGTCTTATCAAGGCATTCAAGTCATACGGCTATCTATTTGTCGCGTTGGACCTGGAGGGGTACAAGAGTGGCAAGCTCAACAGCGCCCTCAATCCCGAGGAGTCCCGGCGTTACACGTTGCGCACCTGACATGCACAATCCCTGGGCACACAAACCCTGGTGGTGCCAGCCCTGGTCTATCTTCCTGACAGGAAGTTTGCTGATTGCTGCGAGCTATACATGGCTGGGTGCCTGGTGGATCCTTCCGGCTATACCAGTGCTGGTCTGGATGGGCTATTTTCTAGTGGTCTGGCCCCGGCTGATGAGCAGGTACCTCAGCGATGCCGAATCCCAGTCCGGGGTTGAGTAAGCCATGCGTGCCAGAACAGTTGTATTGACTTTGATCTTATTGCTGGTCGTGGGAATCGGCGGGGCTGTCGGCACCTGGGTCTGGCTGACACGGGATCTGCCATCGGTCGAGACACTTGCCGAGCGTATCCGACTGCCCAGGGGTCAGGAGCTTGCGTACTTTGAGCAGTTTCCCTTGAGTTTGCGGCAAGCCGTGGTTGCGTCCGAGGACCGGCGCTTTTATGAGCACAGCGGTATCGATCCCTGGGGCATCTTACGCGCAATGGTCCGCAATTCACAGGAAAGAGAACTGGTCGAGGGAGGCAGCACCATTACCCAGCAGTTAGCTCGCAATCTATTCTTGGACCAGCAGAAAACCCCGGAACGCAAACTCAAGGAAATAGTTCTGGCCTGGCGTCTGGAAGGCCGCTACACAAAAAATGATATCTTGACCAGCTATCTCAACCGTGTCTATCTTGGCTCGGGCGCTTACGGTGTGGTAACCGCCAGCAAACGCTACTTCAACAAGCCGGTGGAAGAACTTTCAGTTGGTGAGAGCGCACTTCTAGCCGGCATCATTCCGGCCCCAAGCGTTTACAATCCACGGGCCAATCCTAAACTTAGCCGTGAGCGTAGAAACACTGTTCTGCAAGCCATGGTAGAGGCAGAGTACCTGACTCAGGTGCAGGCAGATCGGCTGGTTCAAATGCCTTTGAATCTATCGGTCAACCAAATTGCCCGCCCCTAAGTTGTCTGCTCGCACAGACATTTTTGGAGATGAGTTGGCCGCCAGACTTGTGAACGTCTCAGAAACGTAAACCGACTGCCCCAGAGTTTGAGGCAACCGGTTTAATAAAACAATCCAATTGTCAAAGACCAAGCACGTCACGGACAACACTATAACCAGCCAGGTCCCAAAGCAAGTAAGCAAGGAAGCCAATCATCGCAAAACGACCATTCCAGATCTCTGCTTGAGGGGTCCACCCGAAAAGAAAAGCATTCCGATCGTGACCGTTGATCTCAATATCGCTGTCGGTGTAAGGCCGATCGACAGTAGCGCGCGTTTCCCTGGTCATTGTTAGATCCCAAAATGATTTCAATACATAAATAATCGCCTACTCTGCGACGAGTGGTCTCTAACTGAAGGTGCAAACTACACACACAACTACAGGAGGACTTAACTGCTCAAAAAAGTCTTGAACCTCCATCCTTGGAAGCCCGTAAAATGCGCCTCATCTATCAACAGGAATAAAAGCGATAAAGAACAATCAAAAATGTGAGATGCCCAGCACATTCGGTAAATCAGCTTTTGCAGCAGATTTGCCCCTGCAACCAGTCAGCCGGATCTACTGCAATCCGGTGAACATAGAGTCCCCAATGCAGGTGTGGACCGCTTGCCCGTCCGGTGCTACCCACCAGTGCAACCTTTTCACCCAGCTTTACCACGTCTCCGGCGCGTACCAGGATCTTTTGCAAATGAATGTAGATGCTGGTTACTCCCTGTCCGTGGTCCAGAACCAGCGTATTGCCGTGCAATTTGAAGCCTTGCTGCACAGTGCCAACCAGGGCGACTCGGCCCGCGGCTGGAGCGACAACCGCAGTTCCCCTGGGGGCTGCGTAGTCAAGACCACGGTGATAATAGTCCTTGGCAAACACGCCGTTGTAGGTGCGTCTCAATCCGTACTTTGATGAGATTCTCCCGCGTACGGGCCGGGCAAAGGGCATCCGCCAGAGTTGCTCTGGGCTCACCGTGGAGAGAGCCGTACTGATGGCTGCCTCCTCAGTAGGTGTGGCCTCCAACCCTGCGCGGTCGGGAGACAGGCGCAGGCGCTGCAGCCCGAAGCTCCTGGATGCGACCGGCAATTGCCGGGTCGCGATGATACCGTCTTTCTCGATTTGAAGTGGATAGTCCCCAGCCTTCAGCAAGGCCGAGAGCGGCAAAAGCGCCCGCCACATACCTCCGGGAAGCGCAAAGCTCGGGTAAGCACGTTGCTCGAAGCGGACAGTTGCTTGCGTGTTGACAATCACCTGTACCGTACTGCCCGGTTGAGGTCGCATGGGCAGGATGACCGTCGAGCTGGATATCTGTGTGTCTTGGGCTCGTGCGGGAGCCGCATCCATAATTACAGCAAGTGCTATACCAAGGCACCAGCCGCATCTGATACCCATGGGGACGTTATTTGCCCACGGTAAGGATTTGTTTTTGGGCACCGCGAATTAGGGTGACCTGGGTGAAGCCAATCTCCAGGACCTGCCAGCCATCGATGGTCTCTCCGAGAGCAACGCTCAGAGACGGTCCCTGAGACTGGGCCTGAATCATGGCAATTCGGGTCTCGCCGCTGATGGCCACGCCAGTCAAATGTAGAACCTCCGTCTCGGGCAGGTCCTGAAGTACGGGTTTTTCTTGAGCCGGTAAAACCGCCTGCAAAGATGGTATCGGAGCACTCGGCAGCGCGGGTGGAACCGCCTCGATCACTGTGCTCAGGGCTGTTATATCAGGTGGAAGCAGCTCAGGTAGCAACTCGGGAGGAGGCAGAATGCGTCTACCGACGGTCGCTTCTACGGACAGACGAGATACGGATTGCACGGGGGCGATTGGCTGCTCAATAGGTGCCACAATCGGTGTGATACTACGGGCAGTCAGAGACTGGAAGGGGTCGGTCCTGCCTCCCCGGTTGAGGATCTGCTTGATCAGGGGACGGTTGTCCGCAGGTGCCAGCAAAACCTCGGGCCGGGCGGTGATCTGAGGGGTTTGCGGGGCCGGTTCGAGCGCGTTGTTGGGTGCAGGCTGCTCGGGTGCTACACGCCAGGGAACGAGTAAGGCCATAACTCCGGCCCCGGTCCCCATACCTCCCAGGGCAGTTGTGAGCATCAGGCCCCAACTTACCCCCCAGACCGTCAGGCTGGTCGAGTGTGTTTTGGTGGCAGGGGTGGACGGGGCTCTATAGGGCATAGACCTCTGGGGCTGCCGGGTCAGGCAAACCTCCAAGGGAACTGAGGTCTGCCTGGGTGTGTATGTCCGACGAGGTTGCGTATCCATGACCACCTGGAAAGCTGGTGCTGTTATGACCGGATTCGCCTGTAGCATACCTCAATTGGTGCCAAAATAGCGCTGGGCATATCCCGGAGAAGCATACGGTGGCATTTAAGCAGGGATTGACACCCTGGCTTGCGGGGTTGAACCTGCCTGTTTATACAGCAGCACTCGTGCCGGTTCTGGTTGGGACGGCTGCTGCATGGTGGGGGGACGCACGCTTCGACAGTTGGCGCTTCGCGTTGGTTCTGGTCGGCCTGATCTTCGTTCAGGGCTGGATCAACTTCAGTAATGACGTCTTTGACAGCGATACCGGCGTGGACCACAACAAGCACGATTCACTCGTCAATCTGACTGGCAACCGGGATCAGGTCTTCTGGGCAGGTAATTTTTTATTGGCTATCGGCTGCCTGTGCTTTGCCGCGTTGCAAGACCCGATGTTGCTGCTGCTTGGGATAGCAGGCATCCTGCTTGGTTACTGCTACGCCGGGCCGCCCCTGCGCCTTGCCTACCGGGGATGGGGAGAGTTAATCAGCTTTACGTGCTTTGGTCCGGTGGCCGTCCTCGTGGCCGAACGTGCTCAGAGTGGCGGGTGGAACCTGGGCGCGTTGACGGCAGGCCTTGCAGTTGGTGGCTGGACCGCAGCCATTGCCTACGCCCACCACTTTCCGCAAATTGAAGATGACCGCCGCTACGGCAAGCGAACCCCCGTGGTCCGCTGGGGCCGGCTCAAGGCGGCCCAGCGCTACGGATGGGTCGTCCTGCCCGCTTACGGGTTTCTCTTGCTAGGTATCTGGACCGGTCAATTGCCCTGGAGTGCAGGGTTGGCCCTACTCAGCGCTCCCCTGGCGCTGCGGCTACTGCACCTGACCCAAGCGCACGCCCTGGATACGCGGGTTCGCGAGGCTCAACCTCGGGCTGTGCAGTTGCATCTAGTCAGCGGACTACTGTTAAGTGTTGGTTTGTGGTTTGGATGGTCCCCTTGATAAATGAGCCTGAGCAAATTCGGCAGATTTTCGATACCATCGCCCCGGTCTATGACCGGCTCAATGACCAGATGAGCTTTGGCCTGCACCGGGTCTGGAAGAAGATGACTGTCGCCTGGAGCGGTTGTGCGGCAGGAAGTGTCGCCCTTGATGTCTGCTGCGGCACCGGTGACCTGGCTTTTTTACTCGCCAGACGGACAGGACCGACGGGTAAAGTGTATGGCGTAGACTTCTCCACCCGACAACTGGCCCTCGCGCGTAAACGCGATACCCAAAGGCAAATCATCTGGCAGGAAGCGGACGCACTCGCGCTACCTTTTGACGATCGGTACTTTGATGTCATCACCCAGGGATTCGGTCTGCGCAATGTGCTGGATATCCCGTCCTGCCTCAAGGAGATGCACCGGGTGCTCAAACCTGGCGGCCGAGTTGTCATCCTTGATTTACACCGGCCTCGAGACCAGGGGTGGCGGGCTTTTCAGCAATGGTACCTCAACCAGCGGGTTACAAGTCTTGGCCGGGCGGAAGGCTTAGAGGATGAGTATGCTTACATCGCTCCCAGTCTGGAGCGCTTTCCAACCGGTGCTGCTCAGGTACAGATGGCACGGCAAGCAGGCTTCAGCCAGGTCAGGCATACACCGCTGGTCGGTGAAACAGTCGGTGTCCTGGTTGCCCAGTAGCACACCTCAAGACTCGAACAACTTCCGCAGCTTTTTAAGCGACAAGCACATCTGCTCGAGCTCTCGCGGCTCGAGTTGTTCGAAGCACCGCTTGAGGTAAGCAGTGTGTTCAGGGAAAACCGCTTCAAACCGGCGTTCGCCCTCTGGGGTGAGCACGATTGTAAAGCTGCGGCGATTGCCCTCGGGAACTTCCCGTTGTACAAGGCCCTTTTCCTCCAGACGGTCGATGATGCCTGTGAGCGTGCCTTTCGTAATCAGTGTCTTCTCGCCGAGCTTGTGCATGCTCATACCCGACGTATTTCCCAAGGTGCTGATCACATCGAACTGGGATGGAGTTAAACCAAGTTGACGAACGTGTCTGGCAGAATAGACCGAGAACGCCTGGTAGGTACGGACCAACTCGCGCAGGGTCGGCAGAAATGCTTCCTCAGCAGCGGCTCTGGAATCACCTTGGGCTAACGATTCTCTGTGTTGTTCGACCTTCATGGTATGCCTCGAACGTGGTCTGACTTTCATACTACCGAGCGTGCGTCTGCTCTCTGTCAGGTCAGATGGCTGGCGGCTCCGGGATGTTTCTTACCGATCTGACATGATGGAGCCCAGTGGATTGTCTTACAATTAAGCACACTAAGTATTCGGGTTCGCGTTGTGAAGGCATCAGGCTCTGCCAATCAAGAGTTCATGCACTGTTGGGGCGATGTCATAGCGCCCTCTAGTATGGGGTACCGTATTCGGCTACTTGGCCAGCTACTGAGCCGCAAGTTTCAGGAGCGCATGGAGTCCTACGGTCTGACACCTTTTCACTGGGTAGTGTTGTGTTGTTTGTGGCAGGAAGACGGTCTGCCCACCTCAACGATTTGTGAACGGCTGACGCAGGTGGGCGGTACCCTGACCGGGGTACTAGACCGCATGGAAGAGCGTGGACTGGTGCGGCGGGAGCGTGACCAGCAAGACCGCCGTGTATGGCGGATCTGGCTGAGCGAGGAGGGAGAGCGGCTTAGAACTATTTTGCCCCCGGTTGCGAGAGAAATTAAAGACCTTTGCTTGCAGGGAATCCCCGAGCAGGACCGCACGCGCCTCTCCGAGGTGCTCGACCGGGCAATCGCCAATCTGTCCTGAGTAGGCAGACAACTTTAGAATGAAAGCTATGACAGTACCCTTACTTGGCTTGAGTGCCGCTGAACTTCGCCACTGGGTTGAGGCTCAGGGCCAGCCCGCCTATCGGGCTCAACAGTTGCATCGCTGGTTGTACCAGCGTGGGGTGCGTTCACTTACCGAAATTACCGACTGGCCCAGGCAATGGCGTACGGAGGTCGAAAACTTTCCGGTCGGCCGCTCGCAACTAGTAGACCAGAGTGTCTCAGCTGACGGCACAATCAAGTTTTTACTTGCCACAGAGGATGGCCAGACGCTCGAGACTGTTGGTATCCCAAGCGCAGACCGTCTCACAGTCTGTGTGTCCTCTCAAATTGGTTGTCCGATGGCCTGTGTGTTCTGCGCCACGGGCATGTCCGGTTTTGCACGCAATCTCGCCGTTCACGAAATCGTCGATCAGGTACTGACTGTCCAGGAAGCCTTCAGCCGACGTGTCAGCCATGTCGTTTTCATGGGCATGGGTGAGCCCCTGCTGAATACGGACGCTGTCGTACACGCGGTTCGAGTCCTTAACCAGGAGATTGGGATTGGCGGGCGACAGATGACCATCTCTACAGTCGGCGTGCCAGGATGCATCACGCAACTTGCCCTACACAAGCTTCAACTCACCCTGGCTGTCAGCCTGCACGCTCCCAATCAACCCCTGCGCGAACAACTCGTCCCTACCGCCAAACACTACCCGCTAGAGCGCCTGCTCGAAGACTGCCGCGCTTACGTACAGATTACTGGTCGTCGCATCAGCTTTGAATACACCCTACTGGCCGGGGTCAACGATGAAACCGCTCATGCCCGCGAACTGGCTCTCATTCTGCGCGGCTTCCAGTCCCATATCAACCTCATTCCCTATAACCCAATCGAGCAAGCCGACTTCACACGCCCTCGACCTGAGAGAGTGCGAGCATTCGAGCAGGAATTGCAACGTCACAAAATTGCCGTCAGCGTGCGCCGCACGCGCGGCATGACTGAGGACGCCGCCTGCGGACAACTACGCCGCCGTGCCCTGCAACAGGCCCATTGAGCTAGCAACCGCGCACACTTAAGTACATATCTTCGGTCGTCAGGTAGACCTCTTCTAAATCAGTACTGCAGAGAGGCCGGTTCAGCAGTCGGTGCATGCAACCAGTGCATTGACCGTGTAAATTTGAGCCCATGCGGGTCCACAGGCTCTCGTCACCACAACGAGGGCACTGAATCAAAGCATTGGCTATCAAAGGTAGAAGATTAATCGTCTTCATGATTGGCTAGACCTCCAACATCTGGTAGTCTCGTATACCATGCTGATGGGTACGGGCAGTTTGAGGCGAAGCTTGTAAAAAATATTTACTTATGCTATTTGCCTGATTGATCATGAGGGCAGCTGGGCGAGCTTTTAGAGAAGATCCAAAGCACCCAAAACATGGGGTAGGTACGGACTGGAGGCTATTTTGCGCGAACACTCTCCCGATCCACTGTGCAGAACGGGGATCGAGCCGTTCACCGAGCACAATCTGCTGGCCATCGTACGCACGCATTCGCCGGCGACCGCTCTGGCCGCGGCTGAGGCAGTTGTGAGGGGCGGATTCTGTCTGGTTGAGATCACTCTGACAACACCCGCAGCCGAGCAAGTCATCCGCCGGGTAAGCCTGCACAAAGATGTCCTGGTTGGCTGTGGAACTGTGCTCACGCCCGAGCAGGCCCGTGAGGCGATTCATTGGGGGGCACGCTTTGTCGTCAGTCCACACACAGACCGTCAGATCATCGAGGCGGCCCACAAACTCGGGGCACTTGCGATTAGCGGTGCCCTCACCCCGACAGAGATTATCACTGCCTGGCAAGCAGGAGCTGACATGGTCAAAGTCTTCCCGGTCACAGCTATGGGAGGAATAGACTACCTGCGCAATATCCGTACTCCTCTGCCATCCATTCCACTGCTGCCAACCGGTGGTATCGGCGAGAATTTCCTGGACTATCTCCATGCGGGAGCCGCCGCCGTCGGTCTTGGCCAGAGTCTTGTACCGGCAGAAGAAGTGGCAAAGGGCGAGTGGGATGCAATTGCACGGCGGGCTTACGACTGGATTACCAGGGCAAGGACCCGCACATGTAAATGAAGCCTATTGAATCAGTGTCAGCGCTCGAATGCGGTCTTGCTCTAACTGCGCTCTCAGCTCTTCGATACCACCGAACTGACGTTCGGGTCTGAGGTAGTACAAAAGGGTGAGCCGGAGGTGGCGGCCGTAAAGATCGTCATCCCAGTCCAGCAAATGAACCTCGACGCTCCGTGTGCGACCGGCAAAAGTCGGTCGCACACCAATATTCAGCAATCCCCAACGCGTCAGCGTGTCCCAGGTCACCTGCACCAGGTAAACCCCGTCTGCGGGTAGGAACTTGCGCGTGTCTACCTGCACATTGGCAGTCGGAAAACCGAGGGACCGACCGCGCCGGTCTCCGGGCACAACCTCACCCTCCAGACTGTAGGCATAACCCAATAGACGGCTGGCCCGCTCAACCTCTCCACGACTAAGAGCCTCCCGGATCACCGAGCTACTGACCGGCTGACCGGCAAGGCGTTGCTCAGCGATAACTTCAAGCGCCAGACCATTCTGCTGAGCAAATTGTTCGAGCATCTCGGTGGTTCCTTCTCGTCCCTTACCAAAACGGAAATTCCAACCGACGCTGACAAATTTTGCCTGCAATCCACCTTGCAGTACCTCGACGACGAAGCTCAGAGCATTCATCCGGGCAAGGTCTGCATCAAAGGGCAAAACGACCACCTGCTCGATCCCCAGGGATTTGATTTGCTCAAGTTTTTGCGCTCTGGGTGTGAGTAAAAACCCGGTTCGTCCACTGAAAAACTCACGCGGATGCGGCTCAAAGGTTAGTACCGTGGGTGTCCCGCCTCCAGAACGTTCGAGCACCGTGCGGATCACGGCCTGATGACCAAGGTGCACACCATCGAAGTTCCCAAGCGCGACGTCGCAAGGAGTTGTGACCTGGGCAAGGGAACTGAAAATACGCACACTGCTACCCTAACGCCAGAGTATTCACACGGCTGCGTGGCCTGTTGTATTAAAAAACATGAACCACTCTCTCTAGATTACTACTATCGATAGGTGCTCCAACCCCTTGCAGCGCAGCATCTTCTGAAGAGAGTCTTAAGTCTGATCCGGGCTGCTGACAGAATTTCTTACACTACAGGAGGGGGTACTTGTGCATTATGTATACGTCTATAAACTTGTGTTGCTGCGCGGTTAAAAAGATCTGCAAGAATCCTGGCTATCGAACCCGTCTCGATTACAATCGCCATCGGTCAGCGATTGCCTGAGACCTCTGTACATACAGAAGCTATCTAAGGGGTAAGAATACACTCCTCACAGATTAGCGATTTATCGAAGGAACGCACATGGAACTGGCATATCCACTAGCCTGGCTGATCCCGGTGTTGCCCCTGATGGCAGCAACTGTGATTGGTCTTGGTTTTATGACGGCCCGGGAGTGGACCGAACAACAACGCACTCCGGCAGTCGCTCTGAGCATTGGTGCAATTTCGCTTGCCTTTGTCCATTCACTGATCATTCTCTTTCAGGCCATCGGCGGTCATGAGCCTTATACCTACAACTTCGAGTGGGTTGGCGCTGCCGGGGTAGTGGTCCCGATGGGTTTCATGGTGGACAACCTCGGAGCGTTGATGCTCACAATCGTCACCGGCGTCGCCTTGCTGGTCATGGTCTACTCGCAAGGCTACATGGAACATGACTCCGGCTACGTCCGCTTCTTCACTTATTTGAGCCTGTTCAGCTCCTCAATGCTCGGGCTGGTGCTGTCGCCAAACCTGGTGCAGATATACGTCTTCTGGGAGCTAGTAGGCATGTGCTCCTACTTGCTGATTGGTTTCTGGTTTTACAAAAAGTCGGCAGCTGATGCCTGTCAGAAGGCTTTCATCGTCAACCGGGTCGGCGATTTTGGCTTACTGATCGGGATCATGGGGATGTACTCGATCGCACAGACCTTCGACTTTGCGGGGTTGGCATCTGGGGTTGGCCAGGCACTTGAGAGCGGAGCGGTCCCCTTGGCCCTGGTTATCCTCTACAGCTTGCTGGTTTTCATGGGACCGATGGCCAAGTCGGCTCAGTTCCCCCTGCACGTCTGGTTACCGGATGCGATGGAAGGGCCGACGCCTATTTCGGCTCTCATCCACGCAGCCACCATGGTTGCAGCAGGCGTGTTCTTGATTGCGCGAGTTATCCCGGTTTTTGAGGAGGTCACGGCGGTCATGACCGTGATCGCCTGGATTGGAGCGATCACAGCATTCATCGGAGCAACGATTGCCCTGACTCAAAACGACATCAAGAAGGGCCTTGCCTATTCGACGATCTCGCAATTGGGATACATGGTGATGGCGATGGGTGTCGGGGCTTATGCTGCCGGAATTTTCCACCTGATGACTCATGCTTGTTTCAAAGCCATGCTCTTCCTGGGCTCGGGGTCCGTGATTCACGGCAACAACGACAACCAGGACATGCGTCTGATGGGTGGCTTGCGCAAATACATGCCGATCACTTCGGCAACTTTTCTGATCGGCTGTCTTGCCATCAGCGGTATCCCGCCATTTTCGGGCTTCTGGTCCAAGGACGAAATCCTGGGTGCCACCTTCGATGCGAGTCCGATTCTCTGGGTAATCGGCTTTGTCACCGCCGGGATGACGGCTTTTTATATGTTCCGCATGTACTTCATGACCTTCGAGGGCGGTTATCGGGGTGAGGATCCGGCTGCTGTGACGCAGGTACGCGCCTCCGAGCGCAACGTCTCCTCGGATGGTCTGGTCATGAGCTTTGCGAGCCAACCTGCCTACGGTCCGGGTGCCATGCACACGGACGAATTGACTCACGATCACGGCGATCACGATCACGGGCATGGGGACGGTCATGGTCACGGTCCCCACGAGTCACCCTGGTCGATGACTATGCCCCTGGTAGTCCTCGCTGTCCCCTCGATTTTCATCGGCTTCGTCGGCATGCCCTGGGCAAACTACTTCGAGGAGTTTCTGGCCGGTGAGGGCGAGCATGGGGCTGAACATGCTTTTGAGTTGGGGCACTTCCTTGCTATCGCCGGTAGCTCTTCGCTGCTGTCGGTACTGGGAATCGGCCTTGCCTATTACCTGTACATCCTCAGACCCGAATTGCCAGCTAAAATTGCCCGCCGCCTCGAATCGCTCTACTTGTTCTCGATTAACAAGTGGTACTTCGACTGGCTCTACGAGCAGGCTTTCGTCAAAGGCTCGCGTCTGCTCGCCCGCAATACGCTTGTAGTCGATCAAAAAGCTGTTGATGGAGTGGTCGTCTTCTCGGGCCTCACAACCCTCCTGGCAGGAGAGGGACTCAAGTATCTGGAGTCAGGTAAGGCCCAGTTCTATGTGCTGGTGATCTTCGCCTCCCTGTTCGGGCTGGTTGCTCTGTTGGGAATTCTTTAGGACAACGAACATGTTCCCATGGTTATCAGTCATCATTCTGCTGCCGCTACTGGCCTCGGTTGCCGTACCCTTCCTGCCCGAAAAGCAGGTTAAATGGTACACCTTCGGGGTCTGCATGGTGGACTTCATACTCATCGTGGCCGCGTTCTTCACGGGCTACGACATCTACAGCCCCGAGCTGCAACTGGTCGAGCGCTATAGCTGGATGCCACAGATCGGGCTTGAATGGTCTGTCGGTGCCGATGGGCTCTCGATGCCATTGATCTTGCTGACCGGCTTCATCACGGTTCTGGCCACGCTTGCGGCCTGGCCCGTAACCCTGCGCCCGCGTTTTTTCTACTTCCTGATGCTGGCGATGCTGGCTGGGATGCTCGGCGTCTTCGCAACCCAGGACATGTTGCTGTTCTTTTTGTTCTGGGAGCTTGAACTTCTGCCGGTTTATCTACTACTTGCCATCTGGGGTGGTAAGGGTCGTATGTATGCCGCAACCAAGTTCATCCTCTACACGGCCATCGGCTCACTGTTCATTCTGGTCGTCGGGCTCGCCATGTACTTCTACGGCGACCTGCGGACCCTGAATATGGTGGAGCTCGCAGCCAAGAACTACGACCCAATTTTCGGCCGCCTGTGCTTCGCCGGATTGCTGATCGCCTACGCAGTCAAATTACCGATCTTCCCCTTGCATACCTGGTTACCGGACGCCCACGGTGAAGCGACCGCTCCCGTCCACATGCTGCTGGCCGGGATCTTGCTCAAGATGGGAGGCTACGCTCTCATCCGCATGAACGTGGGTTTCTTTCCGGAGGCGACTCAGTTCTTTGCACCGCTGCTGATCGTCCTGGGGATCATCAATATCATTTACGCAGCCCTCACGTCTTTTGCCCAGCGCAACCTCAAGCGCAAGATCGCCTATTCATCGATCTCGCATATGGGCTTCGTGCTCATCGGTATCGGTTCGCTGACCGAGATTGGCATGAGCGGCGCGATGCTGCAGATGATCTCGCACGGACTGATCGGGGCGTCGCTTTTCTTCCTGGTAGGTGCCACCTATGACCGTACACATACCCTGATCCTCAGTCAGATGGGCGGGCTCGCGTCCAGAATGCCCAAGATCTTCGCGATGTTCACTGCCTGTTCACTGGCGTCGCTCGCCCTGCCGGGCATGAGCGGCTTCGTGGCCGAGTTGATGGTCTTCATCGGGATGACGACCACTGATGCCTATAGCTTTCAGTTCAAGGCACTGGTGATTCTGTTTGCTGCGATCGGCGTCGTCTTGACGCCCATTTACCTGCTGTCGATGCTGCGCGAGGTCTTCTACGGCACGATGAGTCACGAGGTCATTCACGAGGAAGACTTGGTGGACGCAGAGCCGCGCGAGGTATTTATCATCGCTTGTTTGCTCATACCAATTTTTGGTATTGGCCTGTATCCGAAGCTGACAACTGACCTGTACTCGGTGGCAACCGACAGACTCGTCAAGGTGACGCGCGAACGCATCGCCCAGAGCGGTCCTCCTCCCGCATTCCTGGGTGGCATCTATGCACCTGAATGGATGCAAGGTGAACGCACAGCCAGTCTCAAATGAGCTCGTATCTCACCCCCGCCTTTGGGGTTTGTTTAAATTAGATGCCGGAGTCAGCCGATCACTTTCAGTAAGTGTTCGGCGATACGGCTTGACGCGCCGGGTTTGCCCATTCGTACATAGCCGTTGTGACGGATGCGCTCGAGTCCATGCTCATCGCCGAGTAGGCGCTCGATGCAGCGGGCCGCCGCCTCGGGACCGTCTGTAATCAACCGGACCGATTCACCCAGGAGCCGGGTCTGTGCCTCGGCAAAGCGATAGGTAAACTGTGGACCCTCCCCCGGCAGGGTCACAACCGGCTTACCGAGCCCGACACATTGCTCGGTTGCCGTACCGGCCATCGCAATAGCGAGGTCTGTGCGGTGCAGACACTCAGCGAAGCGTTCGCGCTCTAGATGAACTACCCGCGGACCCCGGCTGATTTGGCCCGGACCCAGTTTCCAACCCGTCTCCCGAGCGATTTCCGCGTCCGTGAGACCGGTGGCTTGGGCGCAGAGGATGTGCAGGGGTCGCCCGCACAGGTCTTGCGGCAGGTTCTCGACCACCGCCAATATGCGGACCAGATTGCGGTAAGCTTCGGGCGACCGCGAACCCGGTAGCAGCAAAATAGTCACCGCATCTGGAGGTATATCAAGACTTGCACCCAGTGGCTCAAGCTGGTCCATCATTGGATTTCCCAGGTCAACAGCCCGTGGCACCCAGGTGCGCAGATTGCGGGCCGTCAGTCCATCGCGCGGGTAGATAGCCCGGCACCTGGGACGGTTCATCATCCACCGCTCCCAGGTCTTGTAATCGGAGGGCTTACCACCCAGGTAATAATCCGACTTGGCCGTCCCCACAAAGGCATAAGGAGCGCGGCTCGCCCAGGCAAGGCCCAACACAACAATGTCTCCGACAGCCAGAACCAGGTCGCAACGAGGACCGAGCTGGCGGAGGACTTGCCACTGTTCGAGGGTAAGCCGACCGAGCCCTTCACGCAGATCGCGTAAAAATTCGCGCACGTCCATGTAGATGAACCCCCCGGAGGGCATCGTCCGGGTTGGTGCTACAATCGGGACCCCAAGCTGACGTAGAGCACTGCCCTCACCAACGATCGGCATCGCCAAAATTTCGAGATCGTGGGCCTGGAGGGCTCGGACAATACGCGCCGCGATCTGGTCTTCTCCATGACCGTTACTCAGGCAAAGGAGGCGCTTGCGTGCCATGAATGTGTGCTTGACTCCCTGCGGTGAAAGTTTGCTCGTTCGGTCATCGGACCCGATCCTCCGACAGTGACATCTGAGCAGGCATGCCCTTACGGAGATCGCACTCTGGTCCCCAGCAACCGCGCCGTTCACATCCGGTCGTCGTGACTTTCTATATAGTAGTTCCGGTGCACTCACTTGCGGCGGGCGACCGGCCCGCCGAACATTAAACTAGAACAATTGATGGACACAAACTTGCTCTTCCCCAGTCTCGAAGTTCACCTTCTGCGTGAGGGGATCACCGAATCCATTCACCAGTGCCACGCGGTGATCTCTGACCACCGTGGTCGCGTCCTCTCAAGCAGCGGCACCAGACTGCCACCAACGTTTATACGCTCGGCGCTCAAGCCCTTTCAGGCCCTGGCAGTGCTCAGGGCAGGCGCGGATCAGGCTTTCCGCATGGGCGATGCCGACCTTGCCATCCTCTGCAGCTCCCATAGCGGCGAGACCATTCACGCCCGCCGCGTCTTTAATTTGCTCTGGCGCCTGGGTCTTGATCCGGCCTACTTGAGCTGTCCAATACCGGTGGGCAAGAACAGCCCCCTGCAACACAACTGCTCCGGCAAGCACGCCGGTATGCTGGCTATCTGCCGCCAGCAAGGCTGGCCAGTCGAGAAGTACGCTGACCGCCGTCATCCCGTCCAGAAGCTAATCGCCCAGACCCTGGCCGAGTTGTTGGGCATGCCTGCGGACGAATTCATTCCAGCGCGGGATGATTGTGGAGTTCCAACTTACCAAATGCAACTGTCCCAGATGGCGTGGCTGTATGCCCAACTGTCCTCCGGCAGCCAGGCTGCCCTCGAATGCCTCGCACGGGCAATGGTGCACGAGCCAGTCATGGTGGCCGGAGAAGACCGCTTCGATACTGTTCTGATGCAGTTGAGCGCCGGGGAACTTGTCAGCAAGGCCGGGGCAGAGGGCATCCAGTGCGTCGGTAAGATGGGGGAGGGCATGGGACTTGCAGTCAAGGTCCTCGATGGCGCCAACCGGGCCAAGTACCCGGTGGTCATTCACCTGCTCAGGCAGTTGGGCTGGATTGATCCGATGGTGGCCGAGACCTTGAGTGAAAAGTTTGCCGTACTCGGACCTTATCAGCGGCTCGAAGTCGTAGGTGAACTAGATGTGCCCTAGATAACGATGCCTACTGTCTCCCAGCTATTACGAACGGCTCTGTACTCGGGACCGTCTTCGCCGTAAAGCTCTCCTGCCACTTGCAAGATGAGCGTGGCGGCCCGCTCGAAGTTTGTGTCACGGCGCAATCTATCTTTGAGGGCGATGTACCAGATCCGTCCGGCTTTCTCCCAGGCGTAGCCGCCAATCTCAACGGCGGTGAGGTAAAAAGCGTAGTTCGGGATACCTGAGTTGATATGCACACCGCCGTTGTCATAATCGACATCCTGGTAGTCGCGCAGGAGGGCAGGCTGCGGATCCTTGCCGAGTACCGGGTCGTCGTAGGCGGTCCCCGGTGCCTTCAGGGAGCGCAGAGCCACTCCCTGCACATTTGCTGTAAAGAGTCCTTCGCCAACTAACCAGTCCGCCTCTGCCGCCGTCTGGTTGAGCACACGTTGCTTGACCAGTGAACCAAAGACATCCGAGAACGACTCGTTGAGCGCACCGGGTTGTCCCGAATAGACCAGGCCTGCCTCGTACTGGGTCACACCATGGGTCAACTCGTGGGCAATGACATCGATGGAGCGGGTAAAACGTTCGAATAGCTGCCCGTCCCCATCGCCGTAGACCATCTGGCGGCCGTCCCAAAAGGCGTTGTTGTAGTCGCGGTCGTAATGGACGGTGGCATCGAGGCGGATCCCCCGGTCGTCGAGCGAGTTGCGCTCGAAGATATCCAGGTACAGGTCGTAGGTTGCCCCGGCACCGTCGTACGCTTCATCAACAGCGGGATCGCCGCTGGGTGGATCGCCCTCGGTACGGATCAAGATCCCGGGCAGTTCAAAGCCGTTGCGTGCGTCGTAGACAGTACGGCGCTTTTGGCCGGTAGACGTTGCCAGCACGAGGCGACTGAGTATCTCGCGGCGGCCCCGCAAGCGCTCCGACAAACTCAATGTCTGCGTAGCCCAAGTGCGCTGACGCGGGTTGCCGTGCTCGATGATTGAGCGGAGCATGTGTGGCGGAATGATGCACTGGATAGGAACGATGCCTGTAGTCACTGGCGAGATCCTGATAGTAAATTAACGACGCGCCGGTGCAGCTACACCGGTAAGCAAGCTCTCAAAGAGCGCCAGCCCATTGACTCCTCCCAGGATTGCATCGCAAGCCCGTTCGGGATGGGGCATCATTCCGAGTACATTGCCGGCACGGTTGCAGATGCCGGCGATGTGGTGCAAAGAGCCGTTCGGATTAGCCGTCGTCTCGGTCGTACCGGTCGGGCTGCAATAGCGGAAGACAATTTGGCGATTTGCTTCGAGTTCGGCCAGGGTCGCCTCGTCTGCGTAGTAGCACCCCTCACCGTGAGCAATGGGTAGGGTAATGACCTGGTGGGCAGAATACCGGTGTGTCCAGGCAAGGTCTGTGCGCTCGACCCGCAGGTTCACCCGGTCGCAGACAAATTGCAGGTCGCGGTTACGAACCAACGCGCCCGGCAGGAGGCCCGACTCGGTTAACACCTGAAAGCCATTGCAGACGCCCAGGACGAATTTGCCCTGACTCGCGTGTTTATGGACGGCACCTAATACGGGTGCGAAGCGGGCAATCGCTCCGCATCGCAGGTAGTCACCGTAGCTGAAGCCGCCGGGGATCACGATGACATCGCAGTCATCGATATCTGTCTCGGTGTGCCAGATCATACGTGTCGGCTGCTCGAGCAACCCGCGTGTCACGGTCACCACGTCACGATCACAGTTGGAGCCGGGAAAGACGATTACGCCGAATTTCATACAGATCTCCGCAACAAACGGCCTCAAGCACGACTATTCTGACACCACGCGGGTACAACGCAGATCATGTCCGGTTTCTATCCTGGGCTTCGACCAGGAGCGTTCCGGGGCAGGTAGCCGAATTCAGGCGTTTATCGAGGACATGGTCCCCAGTGCCAGGTCAGTCTGCTGCAGGCCCTTCAGAACACGGCTTTGTGGACTCGGCTCGAAAACGAGGACCGCCTACTCGATGGACTGGGTACTGTCCACCAGGGTAAGTTGATGAACTTCACACCAACGCGGCCCGTTCGGCCTGAGACCGAACTCTTGATGATGCCGACAGAATCGGCGAGACTGAGGGTGACAGTAAAGCCCTCACAGTGCATGTTGCGACTCATCACTCAATTGTCTGAGGCGGAAACGGAACTACGGCGGATTGCCCACCGGACCCGTGCGGACCAGGTCGTGCACAAGGAAGCAACCGTCCGCGAAATTTTGCAGAATGTGCGCCGTCACGGCGATGAAGCTTTGTTGCGATACACCCTCGAATTTGATCAGGTTGATTTGAGCGCAGCGGAACTGGTGGTCAGTACCAGTGAGCTCGATGCTGCTTACCAGCGAGTATCGACCGGGCTGCTCAAAGCACTTCGTCTCGCCAAGCAACGCATTGAGCAGTTCCACCGCGAGCGGATTCCCAAGACCTGGGTACAGTTTCAGGACAAGGGGATCATCCTGGGTAAGCGCATAACCCCCGTCGATGCAGCTGGTCTTTATATTCCGGGCGGGCAGGCAAGCTACCCGAGCACAGTCCTGATGAATGCGATCCCGGCCATGGTTGCAGGGGTACCGCGGGTCGTCATCGTGACTCCACCCGGACCGGACGGAGCCGTCAACCCGGTTGTGCTTGTGGCTGCGCAGGAAGCGGGTGTGCATGAGATTTACCGGGTCGGGGGTGCCCAGGCCATCGGTGCGCTCGCCTTCGGCACGCGTACGATTCTCCCGGTCGATGTAATCACAGGACCCGGCAACGTCTATGTGACCCTGGCCAAAAAACTAGTCTACGGAGAAGTTGGCATCGATTCGCTGGCCGGTCCCTCTGAGATCCTGATCATCGCCGACAGCACAGCCAACCCGGTTTTCCTCGCCACGGATTTGCTCGCCCAGGCCGAGCACGACTCCCTGGCCTCCGCTATTTTGCTGACTCCGGATGCCCGCATCGCCGAGGCGACACTCAAAGAAGTCAACCGAAGGCTTGAAAACCACCCACGCCGGACTCTCACCGAAAAGTCCCTGGCCCATTACGGACTGGTCGTGGTCACTCAGGACCTGAGTGAGGCGGCAGCACTCTCCAACCTGTTCGCCCCGGAGCATCTCGAACTGGCGGTAGACGACACCTGGAATCTACTCAAGCAGATCCGCCATGCCGGGGCAATTTTCCTCGGCCATGCAACTCCGGAGGCGGTCGGAGACTACCTGGCCGGACCCAACCACACACTTCCGACCTGCGGCACGGCCCGCTTTGCCTCACCCCTGGGTGTCGAAACATTCCTCAAGACATCCAGCCTGGTGCAGTACACACCCCAGGCCCTGGCCGAGGTCAGTGAAGCAATCGACCAACTCTCCACGGCCGAAGGTCTGCCCTCTCACGGTGACTCCGTGCGCGTGCGTATCGACGCTTACGAACATCCCCCAACTATCCCCCACTCAGATCAGGAGGAGCCCTAATGTCGGGGCAATTTCGCCCTGAGTTGGCCGAATTGATCTCCTACCACACGCCCCAACAGCCGGAGGGGGATAAGCTTGATGCCAATGAACTCCCCTACGACCTGCCCGAGTGGTTTAAAAGCAAGCTCGTGTTTGTCAGTGAACAGATGGTCCGCGCCAATCGCTATCCCGATAGCGATCCCGTACTGCTCAGACAGCAGGTTGCCCAGTACTGTCATGTCAAAGCTCAGCAAGTCTGTCTCGGCAATGGGTCAGACGAGCTGATCCGCTCGGTGATTATCGCTGCCTGCCTGGGCGGTCGCGGTGCAGTCCTCAGTGCTGAGCCGACTTTCGGTATGTACCGTATCCTGGCCGAGACACTTGGGGTACCCTATATCGCCCTGGGCCGCGATGAAGCGTTCGGGATCGACCCGGATGCATTGCACGCGGCGGTTTTGCACCAAGGTGTGCGGGTGATCTTTCTTGCCAATCCCAACAGCCCCACGGCGACAATGCTGGCAGAGCCAGTTTTACGTAGCCTGCGCGCGCTACCGGAGGACGTCCTGGTTGTCCTCGATGAGGCGTACTACGAATTCAGCGGTTTCACCTGTGCATCCTGGATCGCTGATTGGCCGAACTTGATCATCTTGCGGACCTTCTCCAAGGCTTTTCGCCTGGCCAGTTACCGTGTGGGTTATGCACTGGCACGACCCGAAATCATCCAGGTGCTCGACAAAACCCGTTTACCCTACAATCTGCCCGCGGTCTCGCAGTTAGCCGCGACTCTGGCAATGGAGCACCGCTCCGAGTTATTGTCCGTTATCCCAGAGCTCCTCACAGAGCGCGACCGCGTAGCCACATCCCTACAGGAGCTACCCGATTTACGGCTGTGGCCAAGCAGTGCCAACTTTTTGTACGTGCGATCGACCCAATACGAGCCAGAATCCATGCGTGCAATGCTCGCGGAGCGGGGGACGCTGATTCGAGCCAGCGGCGGAGGTCTACGCGTGACCATCGGCACCCCCGCCGAGAACGACAAACTGCTCGTGAACTTTGCCTCTTTGTATTAGTTCTGGCTGGCAGCGAACGCCTATCCCCCGGCCACGGCAGGAACGATACTCACTTCGTCGCCATCTTTAAGCAGAGTTTCGCGGCCCTGCAAAAAGCGAATGTCCTCGTTGTTGACATAGAAGTTGACGAAACGGCGTAAGTCACCGTTTTCCGCACAAAGGCGTGACTTGATCCCCGGATAGGTCTGGTCGAGGTCGTCAATCACCTCGGTGATGTTGCCACCGGTGCATTGCACCGTGGGCTGGTCTTGACTGAGCTTGCGCAATGGTGTCGGAATTAAAACGGTAACGGACATGCTGTCTCCTAGACGGGTATTTGCTGCCACTCAAGGCGGTCAAGGGTACGGGCGCGCTCCAGGGACCGCTCGAAGCTATCGAGAGTCGCCTCAATACGCAAGGGTTCACCAACGTAGGGACTGATGGCCTCCTGGGTCTTGAGACCATTGCCGGTGATGTAGACGACTGTCACTTCATCGGGCTCGATCTTGCCCTGCTCACAGAGCTTTTTGAGCACTGCGACTGTCGTTCCCCCGGCTGTTTCGGTGAAGATACCTTCTGTTTGGGCGAGGAGCTTGATGCCTTCAATGATTTCGGCGTCCGAAACGGCTTCGATATGCCCACTGGTCTTGCGCGCGATATCAAGCGCGTACACGGCGTCCGCCGGGTTGCCAATCGCAATCGATTTGGCAATGGTAGCGGGTTTGACCGGCTGTATAAAGTCTCGTCCGAGTCGATAAGCCTCAGCAACAGGCGAACACCCGGATGCCTGAGCACCGCTCATACGGACCGCCTTTGCCTCGACCAGCCCGACTTTGACAAACTCCTCGAAGCCTTTGTGGATCTTTGTGTAAAGGGACCCGGAGGCAATTGGTGCGACCACGTGATCCGGCAGGCGCCAGCCCAATTGCTCGGCAACTTCATAGCCGAGGGTCTTGGAGCCCTCCGAATAGTAGGGTCGCAGGTTGATATTTACGAAGCCCCACCCATACCGGTCGGCAATCTCAGAGCAAAGCCGGTTGACCTGATCGTAATTGCCCTCGACAGCCATGACACGCGCACCGTATACGAGGGTGCCCAGAATTTTGCCGGCCTCGAGATCGGATGGGATAAAGATGTAGCATTCGAGCCCCGCATGGGCTGCGATAGCAGCTGTGGCATTGGCCAGGTTGCCGGTCGATGCACACGACACGGTAGTAAAGCCCAACTCCCGCGCCCGCGTGAGAGCGACTGAAACCACCCGGTCTTTAAAGCTCAACGATGGCATGTTGACGGCATCATTTTTGATGTAGAGTTCGCGCAGACCCAGGCGACGGGCAAGACGTTCCGACCGCACCAGGGGTGTCATCCCCGTTCCCACGTCGATGACCTGCTCGGAGGTAACCGGCAAAAAGGACCGGTAACGCCAGATCGAGTTTGGACCCTGCGCGATGGACTGCCGACTGACTTGCCTGCGGATCGCCTCGTAGTCGTAGGTTGCTTCTAGCGGACCAAAGCATAGTTCGCAGACGTGGCGAGCCACTGCCTCACACTGCGCACCACACTCGCGACAACGGAGCGCACTAAGGGTAGAAGTCTGTAAGGCCGAATGGGTAACGTTCATAACTCAGTCTTTGATAGTTGGGCGCATCCTACCACAGGCAATCAACCCTATCAAAATATACCCGATTAAAATAGTTGTATATTATTTTGCAAAATTATTACAGGCATACTGGGCCTGTTTGGAGATTATCTAGGTGCCGATGAAAACACTTCACCTGCAGCATGTGAGTCCAGAAGATGAAGAGGCAGTCAGTGGCATGGCAATCGTTCTCGACCTCACTCTGACTAATCACTGGACATCGGCAGGACTAAGAGCGGAAATCCGGCACAGCGCGAGTCGCTACTGGGCTCTTTATGACCACGAGCAGGTTGTCGGATTTGGTGGCTTCTGGCTGATCGTGGACGAGGCTCATCTGGTCATGCTCGCTGTCCATCCCCAATGGCAGAACATGGGTCTGGGAACAGCTCTACTGGGTCACATGTTGGTGGAGGCACATCGCGCCGGGGCACACCGCGCAACTCTTGAAGTGCGTGCCTCCAACACAGCTGCACTTGCGCTCTACGAGAGGTATGGCTTTGCTGTTTTGGGCAGACGACCCGGCTACTATAAAGATAATGACGAGGACGCCCTGATTTTATGGACTCCACGGCTTGACACTCCGGCCTTTCTGGCTGTGCTGGCTGAGTGTGCAAATCGGGTCAAGCAGCGATTTTACCTACAGGGCTTGATGTTACGGCAGCAGCCCAATCCATAATTGCCTGGACAGGTCGAAACTGCAGGTGGCTAGTACCTGGCAAACCAGATTACTGTATAGGTATCGGTGGATTTCGCTGCTCTGGCTGATGAAGCCTCTGGGAGCAGGACTGCGGGCGGCTTTTGGGCTTTTCAAAAGGCAAGCTGTGGTAGAATCGATGCACCGGTATCCGTATCGGCGCTGCAGGTGAAGGGACGAAACCATGTTTGAAAGATTTACTGAAAAGGCAATCAAAGTCATCATGCTGGCTCAAGAGGAAGCTCGTCGCTTGGGGCACAACTTTGTTGGTACCGAGCAAATCCTGTTGGGCCTAATCGGAGAGGGCACGGGCGTCGCTGCCAAGGTCCTCAAATCCATGGGAGTGAATCTAAAAGATGCCCGCATCGAAGTAGAGAAGATTATTGGTCGCGGCTCGGGCTTTGTCGCAGTCGAGATTCCATTTACCCCACGTGCCAAGCGTGTTCTCGAGCTCTCGCTCGAGGAGGCACGTCAACTCGGTCACAACTACATCGGCACCGAGCACTTGCTGCTCGGCCTGATTCGGGAAGGTGAGGGAGTCGCAGCTCGCGTACTGGAGAACCTGGGAGTAGACCTTTCAAAGGTTCGTACCCAGGTCATCCGCATGCTGGGTGAGACGGCGGAAGTGTCTGCCTCCGGTGGTTCCGGGCGTACCAAGACGCCAACGCTTGACGAGTTTGGCTCCAACCTGACGCAGATGGCAGCCGAGGGAAAGCTGGACCCAGTAGTCGGGCGCGAGAAAGAAATTGAGCGAGTTATCCAGATTCTGGGTCGGCGGACCAAAAACAACCCCGTCCTCATCGGTGAACCTGGTGTGGGCAAGACGGCTATTGCCGAGGGTTTGGCTCAGCGTATTTCCAACAATGACATCCCGGATATCCTGGCCGAGAAACGCGTCGTCACGCTCGACATTGGTCTACTGGTTGCGGGAACAAAGTACCGCGGCGAGTTTGAGGAGCGTCTCAAAAAGATCATGGATGAGATTCGCACAGCGGGTAATATCATCCTGGTGATCGACGAAGTCCACACATTGATCGGTGCAGGTGCTGCCGAGGGAGCAATCGATGCCGCCAACATCCTCAAGCCCGCCCTCGCTCGGGGTGAGCTTCAGTGTATTGGGGCGACTACTCTCGACGAGTACCGCAAGCACATCGAGCGCGACGCGGCACTCGAGCGGCGTTTCCAGCCCGTCATGGTGGGTGAGCCCTCGGTCGAGGAGACCATCGAGATCCTGCGCGGGTTGCGTGAGCGCTACGAGCAGCACCACAAACTCAAAATCACCGACGAAGCCTTGGTCGCGGCAGCGCAGCTCTCAGACCGATACATCTCCGACCGCTACCTGCCCGACAAAGCCATCGACCTTGTCGATGAAGCCGGCTCACGGGTACGCTTGCGTTTCTCTCAGTTGCCGCCAGCAGCTAAGGAGCTTGACCGCGAATTGCGCAACGTTCTTAAAGAAAAAGACGATGCGGTGCGTGGTCAGGACTACGAGCGGGCCGGCCAACTGCGTGACCGCGAAATGGAGATCAAGAGCCAGATACGTGCAATTGCCCAGGCTCGCAAATCCGAAACAGCAAACGAAGAAGCTCCGATGGTTGTTGAGGAGGACATTGCCTACATCGTGTCTTCCTGGACTGGCGTACCGGTCAGCAAGCTGACCGAGTCCGAGTCGGAGAAGCTTCTGCACATGGAAGATGTTCTGCACCAGCGGCTGATTGGGCAGGAAGAAGCGGTTCGGGCAATCTCCCGTGCTATCCGCCGTGCGCGTGTGGGTCTAAAAAATCCCAAGCGACCGATCGCGAGCTTCATCTTCTCGGGTCCCACCGGTGTCGGTAAGACCGAGCTTGCTAAGTCCCTGGCAACGTACTTCTTTGGCTCGGAAGAGTCCATGATCCGCCTCGATATGTCCGAGTACATGGAGCGGCACACCGTCTCGAAGCTCATCGGCTCGCCCCCGGGCTATGTCGGTTACAACGAGGGCGGACAGCTCACTGAGGCAGTCCGTCGTCGTCCCTACACCGTCATCCTCTTCGATGAGATCGAAAAGGCCCACCCCGATGTCTTCAACGTCCTGCTGCAGATTCTCGAGGATGGTCGCCTTACCGACGCGAAGGGTCGCACGGTAGACTTCAAGAACACCCTGATGATCATGACCTCAAACGTCGGTTCAAAGGTGATCGAGAAGGGTGGTGGAGGCCTGGGCTTCACGACCACCGGCACCGAGGAGGAGCAACGTTACCAGCGCATTCGTGAGCTGGTCAACGAGGAGCTTAAGCAGTACTTCCGGCCCGAGTTCTTGAACCGCCTCGACGAGATCATCGTCTTCCACCCCCTGACCCGCGACGAGGTCAAGCAAATCGCCGTAATCCTGCTGCGTGAGGTTCTAGCTCGTCTTGAGGAGCAGAACATCAAGCTCGAGCTCACCGACGCCTTCAACCAAAAGCTCATCGAAGAGGGCTACTCGGCGACCTACGGTGCCCGTCCACTGCGGCGCGCCATCCAGCGTCTACTCGAGGACCAGCTGGCTGAGGAGATGCTCTCTGGACGCGTTAAAGAAGGTGACAAGGTCCTGCTCGATATCAACAGTGATGGTAAGCCATACTACACAGTCAAGGACAACAACGCCTTGGCGACAGCTGATAGCTAGAGCAGCTTCAAACAAAAGGGGGGCAATTATGCCCCCCTTTTGTTTGGTTAGAGCTACTTCTTGGCAGGAGCTTTGTTGGTCGGAGATTGAGCGATACTTGCTTTAAGTTTCGTCAACTCGTCTTTGTACTTCTCGTTGCTGCTATCAGCTTCAACGGCTTTCTCCATTGATGTGACTGCCTCGGGTACCTGCTTGGCCTCTAGCAAAACGGCTGCCTGGTTGTGATAGGCAATGGATAGGGGACGGGTAGTCCTCTCTTGCATAGCAGGGTCAGCACTCAGACTCCTGGCTGCCTCCAGGTTGGTGATCACCTGCGTCCAATCTTGCTTGTCCTGCTTGGCTTGTTCCTGCTTTGCCTGCTCTAGAGCAAGGTTGTAGTGGGAGGCGGCCAGATTCTGCTTGGCTAGATCATAGGTCGGGTCTTTCTGGAGAGCGTCTTGAAAGGCTGTGATCGCCTCGGCATTATTTCCCTGAGCCTGAAACGCTACTCCCTTGTTGTTTGCTTCGATTGCCAGATTACGGGTCGTTGCCTGTTGACGTTGTTGCTCATTCTCGCCTTGTTTAGCCTTCTGTTCCTCGGTCATCTCCGGCTGCTGCTCGGGTTGCTTGATACTGGAGCCGGGTCCTTTATCAGTTGAGTCAGGCTGTGTAGTACCGTATTGAGCTATTGCCGGCAGGCTGCCCGCAAGTAGAAGGACACTTACCCAGCCCACGAGTTGCAGTTTTTGCATAGGGGATCACCTCGTGTAATAAAGCGGCACACCGTATGGTATTCCCCAACGGTGTGCTGCGAATGACAGATTTGGTGGATTTTTCAGCCCCCAACCTGAGAGTCGGGGAGGAGCACGGACTCTATTGTGGGTCAGCGGTCAGTTTTACTGTGAGCTTCGACCGTACCATCCTCTGGTTCTGAGACAGTTCCATCGGCGTTCGTGTTCTCAGAGACAACTCCTTGACCTGCCTCCAGACTATTTTCTTTACGGCCCTTCGAGTAGTCGATGATCGGTTGGCCTTTAGCATTCATGTGTGCAGACTCATCGACAGTCGTCGGCGTTTTTGCCTCGGGACCATCTTTGGCAGTGCTCGGTTCGGGTCCCGGGGAGTGTTCGGGCGTAGGTACACCGGGACTCGATGCGGGCTCAGGTCCGCGTAATGCCTCGTCGTAACCAACGCTCGCATCGGTGTTGACCGTGGGGTTAGCAATGACGTCATTAATGTAACCCTCTCGTTCCGGCAAGCCCTTGGCAATAATCTGCCCGGTTGACTGAGTTTCTACCGGCAGTCCGGTAGTGCGCCAGGCCGAGAAGCCATCGACGTAATCGAATACAACTGAGTAGCCGAGATCGCGCAGTTTCTGGGCGGCAAGCGCACTCAGACCTTCCCGGTCGCTGTAGACAACTATCTGGCGGTCTTTTTGGGCGCTCATCTGTCCGGTCAGCCCAAGGATGCGCTCTTCGAGTACTTCCAGGGGAGCTGTCGAGGAGCCCTGAATATGTCCTTGCTTATAGGCATCGACGGGTCG
>JACMIX010000364.1 GCA_014380935.1 Gloeobacterales cyanobacterium ES-bin-141
ATTTTGCGCAGGACAACCGAGAGATTGTTGGCAGGCATGGGTATGACCTGTGCGAGCAGAAGCCCATGTTGATGGGCTGCCGCAGTAACTTCGTCGAGGTCGCGAACGCCCCAACTGGCGTCCTGGCTACGCAGGGAGAAGTCGAAGGCTTCGTTGCTGGGAGCAGTGTGCTCACCCTGGCGCTTGAAGGGACCGTATAGATAGAGGATTCCACCTGTCGGCAAGAGTTTGGCAGCACCGCGCAGCAGACCGAGGCAGGCCTGCCAGGGAGCGATGTGAATCATGTTGATACAGAGAATGACATCCGCGTGGTCAATGCCCCAGTCATCGGTGCTGGCATCAAGCTGGACGGGTGGACGGAGATTAGGAGCGTCCGAGTGTCCCCTCCAGCTCCTGATGCTGGCCAGATGCAGGGGATCGGGATCGCTGGGTTGCCAGGTGTGTTGTGCAAAGCGGGGTGCAAACCAGGTGATGTGCTGACCGGTGCCGCTTGCTACTTCCAGCACCAGGCCCTTCTGGGGTAGAACGTCTGATAGGACAGCCGCGATGGCCTCACGGTTGCGCTCGGTGGCAGGAGCGTACAGGCGTGCGTCAGAAGAATCAGTCGGGAACATGGGAGTTGTTAATTCTCTCGGGTCAAAAGCCGCACTTCAATTCAAATCTTGACTTCATGGTTGAATCTTTGCATCTCGGCACTCGTCTCTCCATAAACCGAGTCAATGTGGTCGCGGCAGCAGTGAGCTGCCCAGTGCTCGAGGTCAGCCGGGTCTTCGCCATAAACTGACTCGACAACCTCGGTGCTGACGCGGCAGAAAGCGGGCCGGGTCGCGTAGATACCACACTGGCGCGTTGGCTGGTCAAAGTTGATGCACCAGCCGTCCGGACCAACGAGAGCCATGTACTCGGCCATCTGCTCGGCGTTGAGGTAGTCACCGAGGAAAGGGCGCTCGCTCGGCTCCAGGTAGCAACAGGCACCGCACTGCTCGACACATTTCCATTGCTTTTTCAAAGTTGAGCGGTCTCCGCCGCGGCAGTACGGGGTGTGGTAGCACGGACAATCACCGGCACACCCAGGTTAGCCCAGTCCCACAGCCACCTGGCATCATCGCGGGCGTTGGGCCAGCGCTTGTTGAATGCCTGCGTCGAGAGGTTCACACAGCCATGGCTTGCCGGTCGTCCGAAGCTGTTGTGCCACCAGGCTCCGTGAAAGGCGTAGGCCCCGTGAAAGAACTGGGCATAGGGTACGTTTTCGACCACGTAGTGACCGGGCTCACCGGGTTTTGCCCGGCTGCGCATCGTCTTGCGCTCGTAGCGTCGGTCGATGTAGAAGCGGCCTGTCACCGTGGGCGTACCGGCCTTGCCGCTGCTAATGGGAAAGGACCGCACGACCGTGCCCGCTTCGATGGCCTCGGCTCTCTGAGTATCGAGATAAATGACGATCCGGCGGTCCGCCCCAGTCGTGAAAGTCTGGTCGATCTGGTCCTCAAGCCACCCGCCGCCCGCTGCACGTATAGCCTCTTCACCAGCGAGATCGGCACTGACCCGTACCGTGCTCAGGCCAGGCCAGCCAGGACTGGGTGCGAATTGCAACCGACGCTTGCCGACCCAACTCCACTGGCCGGGTACCTCGGCATTCGCGGCCCGGACCTGAATGCGACCCGCAAGGGCCTTGCGGTCCTGAAGCGGTTCGCTGAAAGTAAAGAGCACCGGCAGGACAAGCCCGACCCCTTCAAGCCCGCGCACGTTGAGCCGCACGGTCAGGGGCGGAGGAGTACGCACTTGCAACTTGAGAGGGGCAAGCGGCACACCTCCAGCAGTAGTCCACTCCACCTTCAATGGGAAGGTTTTGCCCTGGTCGTAGTCTCCCTGAGCCTTGAGGGTAAAGGACTGGTTGCCCGTGCTCTGGACTGTAAAATCGAACCCTTTCACCTCAAGCCCACCGACCGGGCGGTCGAATTTCAGGACAAACGTACGGTCAGGGCGTAACTGGACGATTGAAGGCGTGAGCAACCTCGGCGTCGTGATCGTCTTGAAGCTGACGATTCTAGTCAGAACCTGGTTGGTCCAGTCGCGGGTTGCCTCGGCACTCACGGTATAGAGGGTGTCGGGTTTGAGGGGTATGCGTGTCTCGAAGTCGGTCTCAGCGAGTCTGCCGCTGAGGATATTACCCTCGGAGTCTTTGATCTCTACATTGAGTAATCGGCCACCCAACCCGACCGTTCGGACCGAAACAGGTCGGCGCGGATCAACTTCGCTCTGCCCATCTTGCGGAGCTACCTGAATATCGAGCGGTACTACCTGCCAGTAGATAATCAACCCCACGATCGGGGTGAGCAACGCGGCACTCAGCCAGCCACCAAGACGCCTCCAGGCAAAAGTCTGTGTATTCTCGCTCAAGGAACTACCTCACGCGCTGGCGAAATACGAAGTCGTTTATACATACTTTATATTCTGGCCTAATCCTGATATCGCCCTTTCGTGTAGTGTTTAAGCAAGTTCAGTAGGTGAATATCTATGGCTAAATCTATCGTTCTGATCACCGGTTGTTCGAGCGGTTTCGGTATGTTGAGCGCTGCGCGTCTGGCTGCGGCGGGGCATACGGTCTACGCCACCCTGCGCGATCTGACCAAACAGGAGCGTCTGCTTAAGGAGACCGCCCGCCGGGGTACAGAGGTGAAGATTCTGCCGCTCGACGTCACCGACGACGCCTCTATTGCTCCGGTGGTCGCCAGAATCACCGAGGAGCACGGCAAGCTGGATGTCCTGGTCAATAATGCAGGGTACGGGTTGGGCGGGGCTTTCGAGGATCTGCTCGAAGCGGAGTTTCGGGCTCAGATGGAGACCAACTTCTTCGGGGTCCTGAAGATGATTCGTAACTGCCTGCCGCTCCTACGCCGTTCCTCAGCGGCCAAAATCATCAATCTTTCGAGTATCGCGGGCCTGAGCGGCATACCGGGCCTGAGCGCCTATAATGCGAGCAAGTTTGCCCTCGAAGGTTTCTCAGAGGCACTCAGTCACGAGCTGGCTGTGTTTGGTATCTCGGTAACGTTGATTGAACCGGGCTCCTACCAGACAGATGTGCAAAAGAACAGCAGGCTCGCTCAGAATTTCTACAACCCCGACAGCCCCTACCTGGAATACTCCAAGCGGTTGCTCGCCTCGACGCAAAGGCGAGTTGCCCGCCGGGATGGCAATCCCGAGGACATTGCCGGGCTGATCGAGCGGGTCATCAATACTCAAAAACCGGCCATGCGCTATATCGCCGGTAGAGACGCACGGGTACTCAGGTTCTTGCACCGCACTCTGCCTTTTGGTGCGTACAGCCGGTTCTTGAACAGAGTATTGTCCCGGTGAGGACAGAGGATAGGATCGGACCCATGGGACCGATTTAACAATGACGGAGAGGGAATGCAGCGGATACGGGTAGCGCTCCTCGGGTTGGGGACGGTTGGTAGCGGGGTCGTGCGGATTCTTGCCGATGTTGGTGGTCGAGACCCCCGACTTGAGCGCATTGATCTGGTCGGGATCGCGGTACGTGACATCAACAAGGCCCGCGATCTCACGATTGCCGGAGGCCTGCTCACTGATGATCCTTTTGCCCTCGTGCGCGACCCGGAAGTGGATGTCGTTATCGAGATGATGGGGGGCGTCGAGCTGCCCTACACGCTTTTGAACGCGGCCCTCAAGCAGGGTAAGCACGTGGTGACCGCGAACAAGGCTCTGCTTGCCCGGCACGGGCGCGAACTATTCGAACTGGCCCGTAGCCGGGGGCTGACTATCCGCTACGAGGCGGCAATCGGCGGCGGTACCCCTCTGGTCCAACCTCTACAGCAGTGCTTCGGGGCGAACCGCATCCGCTCGGTAACCGCCATCATCAACGGCACCACCAATTACATCCTCACGCAGATGCTCACCCGCAGCCTCGCCTACGAGGACGCCCTCGCCGAGGCTCAGTCCCTGGGCTACGCCGAGGCGGACCCGCGCGCGGATGTAGAGGGTAACGACGCCCAGGAAAAGATTGCGCTTCTGGCGGCCATTGCCTACCGGATCGCCCTACCTGATCTCGCGTCTGTTTACCGGGAAGGTATTACGGCTATCCACGAGCAGGACGTGCGCCATGCCCAGCGGCTCGGGTTCGTGATCAAATTGCTCGCCCTGGCCGTG
>JACMIX010000046.1 GCA_014380935.1 Gloeobacterales cyanobacterium ES-bin-141
AGTGGACGGGGTGAGCAACACCCTCGCGGCCGCCCTGTGGGCAACGGACATGATGTTCGAGGCCGCCAACGTCGGGGCGGGCGGAGTCAACATCATCAGTGGTTCTCAACCGAACATGACGCCGATGTACTTTGACGGTCACATCGACTACAAGGGCGTTGCGACCTACACCCCGCAGGTGTACCCGCTCTACTACGGGATGCTGCTGTTTGGCCAGGCAACGGCCAACCAGGGCTCGCTTGTGCCGGTGACAGTCGAGAAGACCGGCAACATGAAGGTCTGGGCCACTAAGGACAGCACCGGGGCAGTACGGGTAGTGGTGCTCAACAAGGACCAGTCCTTGAGCGGCAATGCGCGCATCAAGATAGCGAGCACGAGTGGTAGGGGCGAGCTGACGCGCCTCAGTGCATCGTCTGTGAGTGCAAAGACCGGCCTGACGCTCGCGGGACAGACCTTTGATGGGACGCTGGACGGCAAGCCGATTGGGGCGTACACGAGTACGAGTATGAGTTCAAGCAACGGCACGTATGTGTTCTCGCTGCCCAAGGGCAGTGCCGCCATGCTTAAGCTGCAGCAAACCGGTGCGGCCGCCGTGCAGGTCAATCTGACCCTGGACAAGAGCACCTACACAAAAGGTGAGCTGATGTATGCCCAGGCACTACCCTCTACGCAACCCACGCAGGTCAAGTTCTATATCGACAACGTGGAGGTGTGGCTCGATAAGGCCTCAACCTACTGGCTGGGAAGTGACACCAACACGGGCACGACCTCACAGCCCTATGGCTACAACACCAGTGGGCTTACGGTCGGCAGCCACACCCTCAAGGCGATCGCCTTGGTCAACGGTGCGCAGTATACATCTACCACTCTCCAGTTCCAGGTGCAGTAACGGCACCGGTTACTGATAACCCGTGAGGGTACAGGAACAGTTCTCAGGCCGGGTTTCGACCCGGCCTGATTCGTTTTAAACGTTGTAGCCCATTGCAATCATTGTTTCCGCGAACAGGGGCTGCAAGACTAGATGAACAGGGAAAGGCGGCTTGGGTGGAGCAGGAGAGAGAGTCTGGCGAGCGTACGAGAGAAACTTATCGTCCGGGGGCAACTCACAAAATTTCAACAACTCCGGCAGGCTCGTTTCCGGTTTTGAGACCATGTCTTCGTACCGCACCATGTGCACGCAGTCCGGTAGCTCGTTCAACAGGCGTAGACCCTGCCGCATGACCGCGATCCACTCGACGATGGCCATATCCGTATGGTCTGTCATCTTGACCACCTCATCGACAATACCTGCGAAGGCAGGATCCGTCTTGACCACCTGCTCTACCAGCAAGTTCCACTTCCGGTTGTTTGCCCCCCACCAATCGTGAGTCTCCTGCTCAACAGCCATGCCTTCCCGATTGGACCATTGCTCAATCGAACGGCAGGTGTCCCAACCGTTGCGGACCAGCAAAATGAACCGGGCATCAGGAAAGATAGCGCGTACGAAGGGGACTCGAAAAATGAGTTCCGGATACTTGTCCAGTACTCTTCTAGAAGCAACTGCCGTCAAGTACGCTCCGAATAGCCGATGGGCCGACTGGCGAACGTCGTCTGTCACCTCTTCCGCGCCCAGGCAGTAATGACCAACACCCCGGCTATAACTGCCAATGACATCTTCATAGGGGTAAATCGCGTGCCAGAGGGCCTTCGGCTCGTTCAAGAAACCAATCTGCTTATGCATCGACATCACAAGGCCCAGGATAGTAGTACCACTACGCCCGGTACCAAGAATAAAAATGGGCTTTTCTACCTGTCTGCTCTGGGGAAGACGCTTTTCTAGATTGAATAACGCAAACACCAGCGGGTTTATCCACCTGCCTTTGGTGACCAAAGGTCTTCCTTCAAACAGAGCGTAGCTCAGCAACCGGGACACGGCCTTAGCTGGCCGCGTCTTGATGTAAAGGGAATCCATCTGAGCAACCATACTGCATCCTGCTGAAAGAATAATGTTGTGATCAACCAAGCCACTTGGGGAGGTTGTTGTAGCCCCTGGCCAGGAGCTGAGCGGTCAGCCGCTTGTTGTAGGGGGCAAAGTACCCGCGCGCACGTACCAGTGTGCTATCAGAAATGACCTCGCTCTGAGACTTTCCGTTTAAAGCATAGTAAAATTTTCTCCCGACTTCCTTGAGTGCCGGATAGGTTCTGAGGAATCTCTCACCGCTGGTATTGACTAGAAGAGCAGCCTGATGCAAGACCCCGCTTTTGTAGCTAACCGTCTTGTTCTCGACCCCCAGTTCGAGAGAGTTATACACAGAAGCGTCGATGTCCAGCCAGTCGCACAGTTCTTTTAACAGTAGAGAAGAATCGCTCTTTAATTGGTCGAAGAATAGAATCTTAAGAGAACTACCAAATGTATCAAACCAGTCCTCCATATAATCGGCGTAGAACCCGCCCTGAACCCCCCAATACTGGTTATTTTCTCTGCGCTTTACGGCATGTGGGTCCATCGTTTCGCATGTGTTTATGTATTCTTCGAAAGATAAAGAACTATCCAGTTCCATCATGCTTTTTTTGAACTTGAAAAACGAGAGCAGACGGTCTGTCGGTTCCCTGAGAATAATAATAATTTTCACATCACCGAGCTGACTTTTGATCGCCCTGGCAACAGCTGCACCCCCATAGAAATAGCCCGGGGTTGCCTCCATGATGTACTTTTGAGCGCCGCACTGTTTAAAGTTCTGGACATATTGCTCGAGCGGTTCTGGTTGCTCTCCGTACCTCAAAGGCAGGAAATAGCACGTCTCCTTTTTGCTGGAGGCGCAGACATCCGGGTGCGCAGACAGGTACGAAAACAGGGACGTCGTCCCTCCCTTGTTGACTCCTGCAATGATCAGATTGGGCAATTTGCTTGTCATCTTTACATAACCTTACTGTAGACGTCCATGAGCCGGTGGTAGTGGGCTTCTGCACTGAACTGCATTTCTACCTTGCGCCTGCCTGCTTGCCCCATCTTTACTGCCTGGTCTCGGTGATCCGCCATCCATTGCAGACGGTCTTGCAGAGCTTCGACGTTACCGGGTTCAATCAAGAAGCCATCTGTGCCGTCGCAGACAACCTCCGTCATACCGCCTATGCGGCTGGCAATAACAGGACGTCCGTGTGCAAAGGATTCAATCAATGTCAGTCCAAAAGTTTCGTACCATTCGGAGGGCGAAATTGTGCAGATGGCCCCCCGGATCAAGTCGGTCAGGGCTTGCTCTCTCTGGTGACCCAAAATGCGCACGTGCTTCAGGTCGTGCTGCTGAACGTACTCTTCCACCTCTGCACGGGCCTTTCCATCCCCAACAATCAGCAAAGGTGTGCGTACCGACTGCATGGCTTTGAGCAGAGTGAAGATGCCCTTGAGCCGCTCGAGTCGGCCGAAATAGAGGAAGTATTCTCCAACTTCGCCGCAGGGCGAGATCCCGGACAGGTCCGTGAAGTTATGCACTGTCGTGACTTTGTGCGCAGGAACACCAAGCTCGATGACCTTGTTGCGCAAAAAATCGCTGACCGCGATGAAATGATCGACTTTGTCCACCGCCCCCAGCAGGGTGGACACGTAGGACTCCGCTGCACTGAGTACAGACCGGGCCAGAGACCCCTGGTTGCACCGCCTCGCCGCTACCTGCCAGAAGTTGTGACCTTCGCAGGCCTGGCAGATCTGGCCGTTCGAGAGGAGGGTGTAAACGGGGCAGACAATCTTGTACTCGTGCAGGGTCTGCACGACCGGAATTTTCGCCCTGCGCAGAGGTGCCAGGATAGAAGACGTCAGCTGACCATAGTAGATGTGTAGATGGGCGATGTCAGGCCGGTGATCCGACAAGAGTCGTTGCAGTGCCTCGGCTGCGGGTCTGGAGTACAGGAAGCGGATGATATCGGCGGGGGTTGGGGAGTCAAAATTGACGGCATCCGGAAAATACGCGGACCAGTCAGTCGGCTGGTTCTTGGGATGATTGGCCGTGAAAGGTATGACCTGATGGCCCCTGGCCTCAAGCAACTCAGCCACAGAGAAGTAGTAGCGGTCTGAGCCCCCCCTGATGTAGTAGTTTTGCGAGACGTTGAGTACACTGAGCATGGAAGGCCTGTTCGTCCGGTAGTTTAGATCAAGCTGAAAGCTGGAACATCCCTGCACACCTATTTGAGACCCTGGGTTGCCCTTACAGACAGTGTGCCCTTCGCAGCCGGTCGATTCGCCAATCCAAACAACAAGCCCGGCAACAACCAGAAATAAGTGCCATAGATTCGGAACTCGAGCGAGCGATTGAAGAACATCACAAAGCTGGTTGCCACCACGACGTACATGACGATCAACGACAGTTGTTTGATCTGCCGGTCGTCGCTGGCTTTGTACAGAGATTGGGCGGCGGAGTAAGTTCTGTAGAACAGCCACATAATTACAAATAGACCCGCAAGACCATAGAAGGTCAGAATCGCTACCCAGTAGACGTCTTTGAAGCCCTCCTCAGTCCACACCTTGGTCAGATACTCGCTTCTGCTCAAGTTGATGTCCTCGATCGCACCAAGCTGATCAGGACCGTACCCCAGTAACGGCTTGTTCTCGATTACCACAGGTCCGACACCAAAAATGGCCCCGAGACGCTGCGTCCTCGCCTGAGACACATAGGCGGGCGTGAAGACACCAAGGATGTCATCGATTGCACTTTGCTCGGTCATCCTCGCGTTGCCCTGGTAGCGAAGCGACAGTTGAGACAGCACAATCGGGGTGGTGATCATCAGCACGGCCAGGGTGACCAGGGCGAGAGCTTTTTTCAGATTGCTCAAAGATGCTGAAAAGTGCAGCGTGGCAATGATGAGAATCGCGAAGAAACAGGCTCGGACGTATGTGAGTACGATAGCAAAGGCGATCAACAGCATCAGGGCATAGGCAATATTTCTGCGGGTTTGTTTTGCCTTAGTATCCGGTTGATCGGTGCCTTTGAAAAATCCCGTGGCACCAATATGAAATTCTGCTAGTACAAGTATGAAAACGAGTACCATGTAGACCCCAAATAGAACGGTGTCGCCAGTCGTTCCGTAAATACTACCGATCTCCCTTCCGTACAGGAGAACGAAAGCCTTGGTCATGCCCCCGACTTCGATATCGGTCGCCCTCGGCAACAAGATGGGATCGAGTAGGCCTCGACTCACATACTGCAAAATACCTACACCTAGCTCCACGACTCCCGCAATAATGGCAGCCCGAATGATCGTTCTTGACTGCTCGGAGGTCAGATCCATATTCACCGCCAGGTAATAAAGAGCGATGTAACGGATGAGCGGCCTCATATTGATCAGGCATTTAACGAGTGGTATACCGTTAACCAGGGCTGACAGGAGAGCAACGACGAAAAACAGAAAGATAGGCAGGTCAAGCGGCGTTCCCTGGAATGGCTTTCTCGACACTATCCTGTTGATCATCACCAGGGAAAAGATTGAATAAATCAACAATTCTCTGATGAACCGAGAGTAAAAATAGATAGAGTCGGGACCCGGTATAAATTTGAGGATAAAGTCTTCATACGGCGTAAAGATGACCAGGAGCAAGACCAGCAAGTACGGAATTCCTGCTACCTTCTTTTGTGGTAGGGTCGGACTCAACTCAACAGGAAAGGTGTTTTTCATAAGAAACCGAGGGGGGGAAGCGGATGCCTGTTCTATTTTGGACTGGTCTCACGACTGGAGGCTGCCTGCCACGGAATAGGTCTGCCAAGCAATTCGGACAGAGCCTGATTTTCCTGCTTGTAATAATCGTTCAGCATAGCCTTTACGGCCGGCGAGAACTCGGGCTTCTCGAGCGGTTGCGCGTTCAGACGCAGGTAAAGGGGTTCAAATGCTGCCCGCATCGTCCTCAAGGCCGTACGAATGCCTGCCTGGTTATGCACAAAATTGCGCATCTTGAAACGGACTCGCGTATACATCTGGTGTAGACCCGGATTCTTCATGGCCTGGGTCGAGTTGAACACCTTGAAATCGTAACCGGTATAAAACTTTGAATCGATCCCGACAAACTTGCAGAGCGCGTCGAGCACCGATGCCGGATCTTTGGACAAGTCTTCATACAGAATAATGTGGATGTTTTCTTTGCCGAAGACCTCCAGGTACGGACGCAAATAGGTGTAGTAGCGTCCTTGCTCGAGGGCTCGCAGATGTTGTTTTGTCTTGGGGCTGTCGTTCTGGAGTTGCTGGTTGACGTACTCGTCGAGGGTGATGTCCTGGGACAGTTGGCCAATTTGTTGGGCGAATGTGTACCAGGAGATAATCCGCGAGGTTGGCTCACGCAGGATGAAGACCAATTTAACCGCAGGCAAGGAGTCTTGTAGACTCTTGGGAGTAACCGATGAGTAGAGGTAATCGGGTGTGGCTTCAAGGCGTACGCGTGTATCCTGACACTCGCAGAAAAACTCTTCGTATTTTGCCAACCCATCCTCAAGCCGATACTTTGAGGGCAACGGATAGTCAGAATCCAGAAAGAAGCGTGTCTCTTTGATGTTTGCTCCGCAAACCTGCGGGTGTTCCTTTAAGTAGGCGAACAGCGAGGTTGTCGCGGCCTTGGTCGTGCCGCCTATGATTAAGTACAAATGATCGTCTGACTTCGGCATCTAATTTACCTCAGTGTTGCTGCTCATGTCTTGAAACACCTGTCCTAGACCTACCTGCCATTCCGTCAAGCTTAATCCAAACGTACCGGACAGCTTTGCACAGTTGAGTGAAGAATATGCCGGTCGTCGCGCGGCAGTTGGATACTCCTCGGTGGTAATGGGTAAGAGTCTTTGCAGACGTTGCTTATCTCGGCGGGGATCACCTTCGACAATTGCCCTGGCAAAGCCGTACCAGGTCGTCTGCCCACTTGCGGTCAGGTGATACAGACCACCCTGGTGCCGCAGCAGTTCTACAGGGTTGCCGCCCTGGAGAATCTGTGCTGTCAGATTAGCGATCAGGGGACTGGAGGTCGGGGCACCTGTCTGGTCATCGACAACTTTGAGCTCTTCGCGATCGTGGGCAAGACGCAAAATAGTCAGCAGGAAATTTTTGCCCGAACAATCGTAGACCCAGCTTGTCCTCAAGATTAAATAGGGTGCGCCAACCGCCTGTACTGCCTGCTCTCCAGCCAGTTTCGTCCGGCCGTATACACCCGTGGGGTCCGGGCTGTCCGACTCGTCGTAGGGACTTGCTTTTTTGCCGTCAAATACATAGTCCGTCGAATAATGCACGATTGCCGCACCGAGTCGTCCGGCTTCTTCTGCCATGATCCCGGGTGCAACCGCGTTGATCGCGTGTGCTAGATCAGGCTCGCTCTCGGCTTTATCAACAGCAGTATAAGCAGCCGCGTTGACGATTAGGTCCGGTTTGACTGCACGGACGGTGCGAACAATACTATCCGGTTGAGCAAGATCAACAACCTCCCGGCCCACAGCAACAACTTCACCCAGGGGAGCGAGTGTTCGTTGCAGTCGCCGGCCCACCTGGCCGTCTTTTCCGGTCAGAAGAATCTTCAAGGCTGATACCTGGGTAACTTTGCCGGCTCAATAGCAGCCAGGGTCAGGTTTTTCTGGTCCTTGGCAGACAGAGCAACGTCTTGAAGCGGCCAGGTTATCCCAATTTGCGGGTCATTCCAGGCTACCCCTCCCTCGTCTTCGGGATGGTAAAAGTCTCCGCATTTGTAGACAAATTCGGCTGTCTCGGACAACACGACAAAACCATGTGCGAAGCCAGCTGGAATGTAGATCTGATGTTTGTTCTCAGCCGAAAGTACAACACCTACCCATTTGCCGAAGTTTGGCGAGCCGTGGCGGATATCGACTGCCACATCGAAGACCTCGCCCTGGACAACGCAGCAGAGCTTGGATTGGGGATAGTTCAGCTGATAGTGCAAACCCCTCAGGACACCCTTTACCGAGCGAGAGCGGTTGTCCTGGACAAAGGTATCCGGGATTCCCATCTCGGCAAACCTGGTTTGGTGATAACTTTCGAAGAAAAAGCCCCGGTCATCACCGAACACCTTTGGCTCTACTAGGCAGACTTCTGGTAGCGCAGTTTCAATACGTCTCATCTTAGTTGCTCGTCGTCTTTGATCAGATTGGTCAAGTACTGCGCGTAGTCAGTATTTCCCAATCTCTTGGCCTGGGCCAGCACTCGGTCAGCGCAAATGTAACCAAGTTGATAGGCGATTTCCTCAAGACAGGCAACTTTGAGTCCCTGGCGCTGTTCGATAGTCTGGATAAAGTTTCCGGCCTGCAATAGAGACTCGTGCGTTCCGGTGTCGAGCCAGGCAATGCCCCTTCCCATACGTTCGACTTTGAGCTTGGCTTCTTGCAAGTAATAGTTGTTGACTTCGGTAATTTCCAGCTCGCCGCGCCAGGATGGTTTGACCTGCGTGGCGATGTCGGTGATGTATTTATCGTAAAAATACAGGCCCACCACGGCGTAATTGGACTTGGGAGCTTTCGGTTTTTCCTCTATACAGAGCACACAGCCATCTTTGTCGTACTCAATGACCCCATAGCGTTCTGGGTCCTTGACGTAGTACCCGAAGATCGTCGCACCACTCGTTCGCTCGGCAGCACGACGGAGCATCTCGGTCAGTCCGTAGCCGTGGAAAATGTTGTCGCCCAAGATTAAGCAGGCAGCTTCGCCAGCTAGAAAGTCGCGTCCGATGATAAAAGCCTGGGCAAGCCCGTCAGGACTCGGCTGCACAGCATACTGGAGGTTCAGGCCGTACAGGCTACCGTCTCCGAGCAAGCGCTCGTACTGTGGCAAATCAATCGGTGTCGAGATGAGCAAAATATCCCGGATCCCCGCGAGCATCAAGACCGAGAGGGGGTAATAAATCATTGGCTTGTCGTAAACAGGTAGAAGCTGCTTGCTCACCCCATTGGTAATTGGGTAGAGCCGCGATCCCTTACCTCCGGCTAGAATAATACCTTTCACAACTCTCTCCTCGTGTAGTTGGTGGCAATCCAGCTTTTGTAGGCACCGCTGACGACATCTTGCACCCAGTCCAGGTTGTCCAGATACCAGCTAACCGTCTTGCGGATACCGGTCTCGAAGCTCTCCTGGGGTTTCCATCCCAGCTCCTGCTCAATCTTGCGCGCGTCGATTGCGTAACGTCGGTCGTGTCCGGGCCTATCGGTCACAAACTGGATTTGTTGTCTGTAGCTACCTTGCTCGCGCGGCTTCAGTTCATCGAGAATGTCGCAGAGGGTGTGCACGACATCTTTGTTTGTCTTTTCGTTCCAGCCGCCGATGTTGTAAGTCTCACCAACCCTTCCTCTTGACATGACTTCTCGTATGGCGGTGCAGTGATCCCGCACGTACAGCCAGTCACGGATATTGCTGCCATCTCCGTAGATTGGCAACGGTTTACCCTCAAGGGCATTCAAGAGGACGAGCGGGATCAATTTCTCCGGGTACTGGTAGGGACCATAGTTATTTGAGCAGTTGGTAGTCAGGGTTGGGAGCCCGTAGGTGTGGTGATAGGCACGCACCAGATGATCTGAGGACGCCTTGGAGGCGGCGTAGGGACTATTGGGTTGGTAGGGATTCTGTTCTGAGAAGGGCGGGTCCGCGGGTCCAAGCGAACCGTACACTTCGTCGGTTGAAACATGCAAAAACCGGAAGTCTGTCTTGCTGTCCTGGTCAAGTTCCTGCCAGTAGACACGCACTTCTTCGAGTAGATTGAACATGCCTACGATGTTGGTCTGAATAAACTCCCCGGGCGCGTGGATCGAGCGATCCACGTGGCTCTCAGCGGCAAAATTGACAATTACGCGGGGGTGGTACTTTGAGAGCAAGTTTCTGAGCAGTCCTCGATCGCCAATGTCTCCGTGTACAAAAACGTGTCTGGCCTCGGATTGCAGACTGGCCAGATTACTCAAATTGCCAGCGTAGGTCAATTTGTCTAGATTGAGAACAAGCCCACCGGTGGCAATCTGTTCTAGAACAAAGTTTGATCCGATAAAACCTGCCCCACCGGTTACTAAAATACAGTCGTTCAACTTTTCACCTCGGGTATTTCGTTTTTCGGAATGCAGAGGTCATGGGTACCTGGATCAAGCTGACCTCACTATTCTTCCCAGGTACCCACGGTCTCTAGCAGTTACTGCCTCCCATTTACCGACTGCACAACGGGAACAAGTCCCAGGCTCTCCATTTGGGCTACTACCTTCGCAGCACTTTCCTCAACGCTCTCGAGTGCTGTGTAGCAGGTGACATCGGCATCGAGTGGCTCCTCATAAGGGTCATCAATCCCCGTGAAGCCCTTGATGGTTCCGGCCCGTGCCTTTGCATACAACCCTTTGACGTCACGCGATTCACAAACTTCCAGAGGTGCGTTGACATAGACCTCCATGAAGTTCTCGGTCATCGACCGCACTTCGTCGCGGATCTCCCGATAGGGGCTGATCGCGGCCACCATCACAATGACACCGTTGCGGCTGAGCAGGTTGGCGACGAAACCAACGCGACGAATATTGATGTCGCGGTCTTCTTTACTGAAGGTGAGGCCCTTGGAAAGGTTGGTGCGCACGATGTCGCCATCGAGGATCTCAACCCGGCAACCGCTCGCTTTCAAGCGGCGCTCAATAGCGCGGGCAATGGTTGTCTTGCCCGAACCGCTCAATCCTGTGAACCATAGTGTTACGCCTTTATTCAACATTCAAGTAGCTCCATGAGGGATAGGGTAAATCTGTAGCCCAGCCTGGTTTGCCGGGCTATCTATTTGACTCGGTCCCGGCATCTAAACCGGGATCGTGTTCTGGGTTGCAGAGATAAGGATCTTTGCAACTTCCGGGCGGCTGAACTCAGGTGGCGGAAGCTTACCCTCGCGCAACAGAGCCCGGACCTTGGTACCCGAGAGATGAACGCGTTCTTCGGGAGTCGAAGGACTTGTTTTTGCCGTTGCCATACCGTTGGTACGCAGGCAGTAAAAGGCATGCTCAAACATCATCGGCATAATTTCGAGTTCCTGTGGCTCGAACTCTTCAAAAATATGCTGAGCGTCGTAGGTGCCGTAGTAGTCGCCGACACCAGCGTGATCGCGCCCGATGATGATGTGCGTGCAGCCATAGTTTTTGCGGGCAATAGCGTGCATGATCGCCTCGCGCGGCCCTGCGTAGCGCATGGCAGCCGGGAACACACCCAGGAACACCCGATCCTTGGGGTAGTAGTTTTCGATAATAGTCTCGTAGCACTGCACTCGGACGTTAGCCGGAATGTCATCCGACTTGGTCGTGCCCACCAGCGGATTGATAAATAGACCGTTCACCGTCTCAAGCGCGACCTTGGTGATGTATTCGTGGGCACGGTGAATCGGGTTGCGGGTCTGAAAGGCGACAATCGTCTTCCAACCGCGTCGGGCGAACTCTGCCCGCGTGACCGCCGGGGTAAAGTGGTATTTGGGAAACTCAGCTTGCGGCAGGTCATTAACCAGTTTGAGCGGACCGCCCAGGTAGACTTCACCCGCCGCGTACATTGCACTGACACCCGGATGAGCCTCGTGCGTAGTGCGGTATACCTTCTGGGCTTCCTGGCTCTGGTCGGGCTTGAATTTGCTGGTGATGGTCAAGACCGCGAGAATATCGCCGTTTGGATGGGTAAGGGCAATTTCTGAGTCGAGCTGGTACTTGTCTGATCCTGCCTCGGGAACTTGCAGCGTCACCGGGATGCTCCAGGGCAGACCGCTGCTCAGACGCATACCGTTGACAATGTCGTAGTAGTTCTCCTCGTCTACAAAGCCGGTCAGGGGGCTGTAAACACCCGTGGCGATGCATTCGAGATCAGCCAGATTACGTTCAGAGAGCATGAGCCGGGGCAGTGCGTGGGCATTTTCAAAAGCTGCCTGCCGCTCGAAACCTCTTAAAGCGCAATCGATCAGCTTCCCCCCATGGGGTTGGATGAGAGTCTTTTGCATACTTTCTCCTATTGTTGCCGCGTAGCTTGTTGTATGTGGTCGAGCCAGGGAAGCGTGGAGCTTCCACAGACCATGAAGTAGGGGTTCAAAAGTTCAGCTTTGTTGTACCTGAGTCGAGTACCCTGCATACTCACCACCTGACCTCCCGCCTGCTCTACTACACATTGAGCGGCGGCTGTGTCCCACTCCATAGTTGGACCAAAGCGCGGGTAGAGATGTGCCGCCCCCTCGGCAACCAAGCAGAGCTTGAGCGAACTGCCAATCGAGAGTACCTCGAAGTGCCGCCCATTCTTACTCAGTTGGTCGAGAAATGCTTCTGTTTCGATACCAGCATGCGAACGGCTGGCAACGATTTTAAGCGTCTCCTCCGCATGGTGGTCGTGGATGTGAATTGGCGCTGCCTCGACGCCTGCGACCTGCTTGAAAGCACCCACACCCTCGGCTGCCCAGTAAGTGATGCCAAGAGCCGGGGCATGAACGACACCAAGCTCGGGCTTGCCTTCGGCAATGAGGGCAATATTAACGGTAAATTCGCCATTACGCTTGACGAACTCTTTCGTTCCATCGATCGGATCGACCAGCCAGAAAGCACTCCAGGTTTCGCGCTCCTGATAAGGACGCGACTTGGACTCCTCGGAAAGAACCGGTAATCGGGGATCTAGTGACCGTAGCTTATCAACAATGATGTGGTGAGAAACCATGTCAGCCCGAGTCAGCGGGGAATTGTCCTCTTTGTAAGTCGTGCCGAGATCAGGCTGGGCATATATTTCCATAATTGCCTGCCCGGCCTCGACAGCTATTTCGACAATTTGTGGTAGCCAGGACTTTAGAGTGTAAGAACTATTCATGAAATGAAAAACCTTCTGTCGGACATGACCGGCGCAAAGCTGGTGGCTCTTCGCGCTTTCATGAAATATTGTTGCAGGCTATTGGAAAAAAATTGCACAAATCCCTAATGTCTTCAACCGTGGTTGCTTTCAACCACGGTTGAAGTAGAGATGTATTTCCCAAAATAGGTAAAACAGATTTACCTGTCAATGGCCGTGAAGAGCCTGGCCAAGCCAGTGAACGGCGAGAACAAGGCGAAAGTAAAGTCTAGGAAGAAAGATGTACCACTCTTGGGAACAACAATTACATCCCCTTGCTGAATCTGATTCTGGTCTACCAGATCGCTGACGTTGACAGTCGCTTTCTCAATCTGTCCTTCACTATTGAGGCGGGTGAGCAGCACCTGACCGAGGTCAGCTTTGTCCGTTGGTCCCCCGGCTGTGGCAATTGCACTTGAGACCACACCGCTTGAAAGGACTTCTACTTCCCCGGGCTGTTTGACCTCTCCTACTACCCGCACCCGAACGGTTCTCGAAGCCAGACTGGATGTCGCTATCTTCTTACGGTCAAGGGTGTCACTCGGCGTGAGCTTGGGGATGTAAAGGGAATCTCCGTCCCGCAGAGCGATGTCCCGGGGCGCGTCCTGAGACCAGACAGAATCCCAGAGGTTGATCTCCATGGTGGGAGCACTTCCATCCGGACTGAAGCGCTTCAGGGTAATCCGGCGGATGTCGGCGTCCTTGGTAACCCCACCTGCCTCGGACAGGGCGGCACTCACCGTGGGCGTACGGGGCGGGGTGGCGCCGGCGATTGCGACAACTGGTGTCGCCTGGGCAGTAGGGCTACCGATGAAGTTACTCAACTGGAGCGGTCCGGGACGTAGAACTTCGCCAGCCACATTGATACGCAGGGGTCTGAGCGTGCTGAGGCCCACGGAGACGACCGGATTCTTCAAAAACGGCTTCAAGCGCTCCGTCAGTTCCTGAGCAAGCCCATCTGGCGTCTGCTCGGCCGCAACAATCGTGCCAATAAGCGGCATCGAAATCGTCCCATCAGGTATAACAATCTGCTCGCCTGCAAACTCGTCGTACTCGAATACCCCGATCTTGAGCCGATCCCCAGGACCCAGAAGATAGCCGCTGCTTGTCAGACCGGTCTGAAAAGTGGCTGGTTGAGTGGCTGGTTGGGCGGCCGGAACCTGTGAGGGTAGCTGCTCCTGGGCAAATCCCGGAACCTGTGTTGCCAGCAGAAACGCCAGCACCAGGGAAGTTCCTCTACACACACGTCGATTCAACATTGAAATCACCTCGTCAGGAGCGTACGTTGCGTTTTTCGGTGCTTTTGGCCGCTTTCTTGTTGGGCGCGGTACTCTCTTCGCCGTAGTACTCCTTGGCGTAGTAGTAGTAGCTGTCGGGCTCGTTCTCAGGCACGACTCCATTAATCACTTGACCCAGGATGTTCTGATGAGACTGAGCCATCAGTTCCTTGGCTGCCACAGCGCTCGAGGAATCTACAACTCCCGGGCGCGAGACAAACAAGATTCCATCCGACATCTTGCCCAGGACCGGTGCGTCGGCTGCCACTGCCATAGAAGGCGTGTCGATAATCACGTAATCGTACTGCGATGAGAATTGCTCGACGAGGGAGGCCATCCGCTTGGAGTCAAGCAAAGCTAGTGCGTTGGGCGGTACAACTCCCGCAGTGAGAATATGCAGGTTCGGCATGGTCCGCTCGACGGACGAGGCAAAATCCGCCTCTCCAACAATGACGTTGCTCAGACCCGCGACATTGGTCAGGTCCCAGAGCCGGTGCTGAGAGGGGCGGCGCATATCCGCGTCGACAAGCAGGACCCTGCGTCCCAGTTCGGCAATCGCCAGGGCTAGATTAGCGGAGACAGTGGATTTGCCCTCACCAGGTACTGAACTGGTGACTACGATGACCTTCAAGGCATTGTCGGAACTCAAAAATCTCAAATTGGCCTGCAGCATCCGGTAAGCCTCACTGAACGAGGAGCGAGGAGCCTCCTTGACAATGAGTTTGTCGTCGCCGTAAGCGGGAATGACACCCAGAAGGGTGTATCCAAACAGCTCCCTGGTCTCTGAGACTGTCTTGACGCTCTTGTCGCGCAATTCGAGCACAAGCGCAAGCGCGAAGGCAAGCAGGGTACCCAGAATAGTCCCGATACCCAGGTTCGTGACCACACTTGGAGAGGCGGGTTTGTCCGGGTCCGGGGCTAGGGCCGGGGCAATAATGCGGGCATTGCCTACGTTCTGCTTTTCTGCCACCTGTACTTCTTGCAGCTTTTGCAGCAGGGTTCTGTAGGTGACCTGGGAGACATCAAGCCGGCGTTGTAGTTCTGCCTGCTCCTGCTCGAGTCTAGGTAGGACATTGACGCGGCGCTTGTAGGAGTCCCGTTCGTTCGCAAGTGAAGACACCCGGTTGGAGCTGCCCTGGCGATCTACTTCTGAGAGGACTAGGTTCTCGACTAGTTTTTGATCGAGATCGCTGATACGCAAGTTGGTACCGGAACCCTGGACGCCAACGCCCGACTTGCCGACCACCTCGCGCACACGGCGCTTGAGTAGGTCCTGGAGCTGATTGCGCTTGTTCTTCAAGTTGGTAATCGTGGGGTGCCCTTCTTGGTAACGGGCTCGCTGTAACTCCAGCTCACTTTCTGCTTTCTGAAAATCGGTGAGTGCCAGCTGCACGGCGGGGGACTGGCTAAGAGCACTCAGAGCCAACGCTTCTTGAGAACTCATGCCTACTTTGCCACGCAGAGATTCGGAGCGGGCACTTGCATCTCCGAGTTGTGCCTGGGCCTGTGCGAGCTGGTTATCCAGGCTCGAAATCACTCCCACCGACGACTTGGACTCTTCTTCGATATTAATGACCCTGTTTTTCTCTTTGAAGGCCCGCAGTGCCGCTTCTGCTTTGCGGACTGTAGCCTCGGTCTTGGGCAATTGCTGCTCAATAAAATCCCGGGCAGCGACAGCCTCGGCACGGTTGGTAGAGATGTTGTTCTCGAGGTAGACAGCCATCAACGTGTTCACTACCGATGCCGCTTTCTGGGGATCAGGGTGCTGGTAGGAGATAGCCAACACATCCGTACTCGGAATGTGGCGCAAGACGATCTTCTTGAGCAGGCCAATGGGTTCAGCGGGTTCAACAGGTATCTCAGACTTGCCCGTTGCGAAAAACGCTCCGATCTGGTCAATCCAGTCCGGCTTCTTCTGGAGATCTTCGACCGCAATGACCTTTTGCAGCAGAGGAATCGAGATCACGACCTGAGCTTCGGTATCAACAGGACTGACCTGTTTGCCCAGAGCACTTAATGTACCCCGGTCGTCCCCTGGAGCTAAGTCTGATAAAGATAGAGAGGTCGCGGAGTCATTAGACTTAAACAGTAACTGCCCCTCCGCGAGGTACTGGGGCTTAGACAGGAATGTAATAAGAGCTGCAATCCCCAAGGCAGACCCAAAAACGGCAAGTGCAGGTAGCCAGTGCCGCTTGAGAATGAACCAATACCGTTGAAGTTCCATAGTTGACTCACTGAAGAAGGAAGATATGTCGGAGGGCCGGCAGTGTGAGCCGGTGAGCTTGCGTACATCATAGTTCCCTGGCCGAGCCGGGTAATGTAAGCAAAGTCGCCGACCTAGAAATGCCGTACGTGTGCTGCTCAGTTCCTACTGAAAACTGACGTTTATGATCATATAAGAGTGCCACCCATTCACGCGTAAATGGGTGGCATTGAATGAGCAATTGTTTGCTCCAGCACAAGGTGGATTTAGAGTACCAGGCTGACGCGATTAGATGTGTCCAAAATATGAGTGGTATCGACGAACCGGATTGTGTTCGACTGGCTCGAGATGACCATCGTCTCAGTCCGTATGGCACCGCTAAGAAAACGTACACCTTTGATGAAGTCTCCGTCGGTGATGCCTGTCGCCGCAAACAAAACCGTCTCTCCAGACGCGAGTTCCTCTGCTTCATAGCATTTGTCGGGTTGCTCGATCCCCATCTCCTTGAGGCGAGCTTCCGTCTCTTTCATGGGAGGAAGCAGCCCGGTCTTCACCACCTCGGGATCGTAGATTAACCGACCCTGAAAATGCGCTCCCAGAGGACGCAGAGCTGCTGCCGAGATCACACCCTCAGGAGCTGCTCCAATTCCCATCAAAGCATGAACACCTGTACCATTTATGCCAGCTGACAACGCCGCGGAAATATCTCCGTCCGAGATCAGCCGCACCCGCGCTCCTGCCGAACGGATCTCAGCAATCAGATCTTTGTGACGCGAACGGTCCATCACAATGACCAGCAAATCTTCAACGTTTAGCTCCAAACATTCTGCAATAATCTGCAAGTTTTTTGTTGGCGGATAATCGAGATGTATTTTGCCTTTGGTTTGGGGTGGAGCAGCAAGCTTCTGCATGTAAAGGTCAGGAGCATTGAAAAGACCGCCCTTCTGAGAAATTGCCAGGACCGCCATCGAACCCTGCTGACCCTCAGCAACAAGGTTGGTGCCTTCGCACGGATCGACGGCAATATCAATTTCAATTAGCTCGTCCGGATTGCAAAAATTCTTCGCATCCTCTCGTGTACAGATACCAACCTGCTCACCTATGTAGAGCATGGGTGCATCGTCGCGCTCACCTTCTCCAATGACAATGCGGCCACGCATGTATATTTCATTCATGCGTTCGCGCATGGCTTTGACTGCCACGGCATCCGCTTCGTCCTTGAGCCCCTTGCCCATCAAGCGGGCTGAGGCGATCGCTGCCTGCTCGACAACTTCAATAATCTCCAAGCCAAGGGTCTTTTCCATGGCTGCTCCTCGCTGTCACGTACGGCCTTTCGCTCAACAGTGTACCAGAAGGCCTACTACATCCGGGCTGAGTTGTCCCGCTGAGAAGACTACCTTTGAACACCCAAGCAGCATGGTTGCTTTGTGCAGGAGATTTGCACAAAAATCGATACACGTTTTCTCAGACAAGGAGCATTCGAGCGCACTCAAGGTGTCGTCTCAAACATTCCACAGCAAACTGAATTGCACGAGCTACTCTGTTCTGTTGCTTGGTTGAGGCAGCAAACACCTAAACGCGATTGCAGCTACCTTATGAAAAATAGCGGCCCTGCACTTCCACATGCCGTATCCGAGAATACACGGGGGTACGGACTTAAGTAACCACCCACATCGCACGTTAGTAGGCACCGCTTCTTTGTAGAACAACCCTGATCGTTTTTAATAGGATTTGCCAGTCAAGCCAGAGCGACCAACTCTCGATGTACGTGACATCCAGACGGACTACTTGCTCAAAGTCCGTGATGTCCGAACGGCCAGAGACCTGCCACAAACCTGTCAGCCCGGGCAGTACTTCATTGCGTATAAAGTGATGTTCTTCAAACTTCTGCGAGTCGTGTACGGAGAAGGGGCGGGGGCCGACAAGACTCATGTCTCCCAGTAAAACGTTGAACAACTGCGGCAACTCATCTAGACTGTAACGCCGCAGAAATTTGCCCACACGCGTGACTCGCGGATCTTCCTTCATTTTGAATAGGAAGCCATCCTTCATTTCATTCTTTTCTTCTAGTTCTTTCTGCATTTTCTCTGCATTCACGACCATCGAGCGAAACTTCCAGATCTTGAAGTGATGGCCTTTAAGACCCACACGGTCTTGCTTGTAGAGTAGAGGACCGGGCGAATCGAGTTTGATGAGGAGCATGATTAACAGATAGAGAGGGCTGACAAATACCAGAATCGATAAAGTCGCCAGGATATCAAAGCTCCGTTTTACCCAGAAGTCGCTTCCTGTGACGAGTGGAGGAGAAAACCGCGCGCAGGGCAGTCCCCCGATCATCTGTAGTTCTGCTTTCTGGCAGACTGGTTCGAACCCAACCGGTAGAATGTGAAGCGTGATCCCGGCATTGCGCAGACTCCAGTACAAAAACATCGGATCTTTGACTGAATCCCACGAACACACGAAAACCTCGGTTACGCGCAAAGAACAGATTTTCTCAAGAACCGCCTCCCAATCTCGTCCACTCCAGTCATTGACATCGGAAGATCCCAGAATGTTGTAACGGTTCTCCTGGGCCAGTAAATGGACGGCTTTCTGGGTGTCCTGGGGGTGACCAAGCATGAAGACCGGATAGCGTCCTGTACCTTGCTTACGGAAATGCTCAACGACAATGTTGATGCCGAAACGACCTACTAAGATAAACATCGCGCTCAAGAACCAGGCAAGTACAAAGGTTATGCGTGAGACAAAAATACCCGGTCTATAAAAGAAAGCAATCAGGAGCAGGAGGATATGGGCAAACGTGACTGCCTTGGTAAGGCCCAAGTAATCACGCCGCTTGCTCCCTGATTGGTACAAACCCTCAGTTGCCATCAACCCGATTACGATGACAAGAATCGGCAACAGCGAGAGTGGATTTTGCTCTACATTCCAGGGGGAGATTGATCTTGTGCTACCCAGTGCCTCTGCCAGTTGCCAGGCAGCAGACAACAATACGCTATCCAGCAGAATTAACGTGGTGATCCGCAGCCATCCGGCACCAAGCCCGCGCCGGAGACCAGTGAAGATCGGTGCACGCAGATCGGACTTAAAATTTGCCTGAGAAGATTTTCTTTGGGGTACCGTAGATAACTTAACCACGAGTTACACTCCTTGGCTTGGGGTTCTCTAGTGAAGGTTCGATCTAGTCAAGATTCACACGGGTGGGTGAAGCTCTTTTACTTTCGAGTTCCCCCTCAGGTTCGTACAATGCCACTCCCCGTACGGCCAGGGATTTATAGGCATCGGCTACAGCATTCCAGTCGTAGTAGTCTCGCACTCGCCTCTGGAGTTGCTCGTGGCGGGTAGGTGATGCCAGAACCCTTCTAAAGTTCTCAGCCAAGCTATCGACTGTGAAGTACTCGCCTAGATCCCCGAGTGCTTCAAGACTGAAGGGACTGTCTATAGCTAGAATGCGCGGACACAAAGCCATGGCCTCGAGCAAAGCCGGATTGGTCCCACCGACAGAATTTCCGTGAGCGTAGAAGGCACAATTACGCCTCAACACGCTGACAACGTCCGCATCGTAGACTGCCGAGCGGATAACGAGCCCGTTGTCCGGCTCAGAGAGGTTGAGCAGTTCGGCGCTGTAGGGTGTCTTCTGCTTGTAGCCGATGACCAGATGCTTGAAGCCACTCTGGCTCAAACCGGAAGCAATAAAACCCTGGGCGATCTCGACCGGTAGATTGTCCGGTTCTATACGGGTAATCTGCAAAGAATACATCCCTGGCTCAACACCATACTCCTCCAATATCTCGGCTGCGCGCGCCGGGGAAACCTGGGGTGGGGTAGGAGCACCATACGGAATAAACGTTGATCTCGCTCCGAAACGCTTGCGGTAGTAAATACCCAATGCCCGAGAGTCTGAGATGATGCTCTTGCAAAGTTTAGAGACAATTGCAGAAGAAGCAATGTAATAGATTTTGAAGGGCAAAGACCATTTCGGCCTGCGCCATTCAAGACCATCCGTGTTGACGCTGATCGGCATTCCCGCAAGCTGAGTCATGAGAATGCCAGGCAAGTTTGCGTTGTTGAACCAGAAAACATGCTGGTACTGACTGCGGTTACGGATGAGATGCCATCCTGTCTGAATAGATGATACAAAAGTATCCAGTTGATTAACTTTAGACCCAGATACATAGACCAACTTTCGACCTTCAAAATAGCTTGGACGCTCGTCGTATAAACCTGTCCTGCAAAAAACTTCGCAATCGAGTCCGCTAGATGTAAGACGAGAAGTAATCTCTTCCACGGCAGTCTCAAATCCGCCGTATCTTGCTGGTAAACCACGCGTGCCGCAAAATGCAATTTTCACACACACTCTCCCTTTTCGGACTAGTTCTAAATGCTGCTTGATTCTTTGCAGCCCCATAGGCAGCTTCAGGCGATTTCTAACCCGAAGCAAATACATACCGACGTAAATATTCCTCGTCTCTACATCAGATTGGCGTAGTCGAGAGCTGCACAAACATCTATAGCGTGGATGTTTGCCCTTGAATTCGAAACGCAGGTAGCCAGCTAATCCGTACCCTAAGATTGCTTTGCCCCCGCTTCACGCGGGCCTACCGCTGGGATTCACCACCTAGCTGCAACCGCAGCCTCTCGGCAGCCCGAGAGTACTTGACGCGTACATGCACAAAAACCACGCTACTCTTCTGGACGAAACCTTTCAGCTTTTTGTCAGAACTCACTCGGGATACAAAGCCAACGGGTGGCAACAGATCTCTGACGATGCTCACGGCGGACGCAGCAATTTTTGAGGACGTGCTCCGTTTATCTCGGTCGCGCCAGCCACCCACAAGTCGCACTTTCTGCTTGCGCAGTTCGTTAAAAGAATGTCTGGCGGGATGCGCTACACGAACATCGTCCGCATAAACCAGTCTGTATCCAGCAGTGAATACACGCTTACCCCAATCGCTGTCACCACTGGACTTGAGTGTGTCGCTGAAATGGCCAACTTTCTCAAGCACAGTTTTAGAAGTAAACAGGTTCGCGGTCACGCTGAATCTCTCCACTTCAACGTACCTTTGCTGTGGAAAGGCCACGAGCCTTTCGTATAGTTCAACAGCCGTGGGTTGGGAAGCATCTCGAAAGAAGATTTCTACTTTACCGCCAACAAGACCACAATTGGTTTCGCGAAGCAGGGTATCCACTCCCCGCTCGATCCAATTCTGAGCAGGTATACAATCAGCATCCGTAAAAGCAATAATCTCACCTTTGGCAAGGGAAAGGCCTTTATTACGAGCTGCGTAAGAGCCTGGTTTGCTTTCGGATGTAGCGATTGCTTGACTGAAGTGATGAACCAAAGGCTCGATACTTTTGTCCGAACCGTTATCAACAGCAATCACTTCGTACCTATTGCGTGGATAGGTTTGCTTCTCCAGAGCCTCCAAACAAGTCTGGAGACGCTCGAGATCGTTATAGACCGGAATTATGACGGAGACAAGTGGTTCAAGCAGCATAATTACACCACTCCTCTAAAGTATGTCTTGTCTCTACACTGGTAGAGACTGTAAGTTGTGATAGGACCAGTACAGACCACGGTTCGCAATCAACTGCTCGTGAGGTCCTTGCTCGGTGATGCGGCCCTGGTCCATGACTACAATGCGGTCCGCATTGCGGACGGTGGCCAGACGATGCGCAATGACGATCACAGTTCGGTTTGCGCGCAGACGCTCCAATGCCTCTTGCACCAGATTCTCCGATTGAGAGTCGAGAGCACTCGTTGCCTCATCAAGGATCAGAATGTCCGGATCCCTGAGGATAGCCCTTGCGATCGAGATTCTCTGTCTCTGCCCACCGGAGAGCTGAATCCCTTTATCTCCAACCAGGGTCGCGTAGCCATTGGGCAATTGACAGATAAATTCGTGCGCGTTCGCCAGACGCGCAGCCTCAATGACTTGTAGATCGGTGACGTCATCTAGACCGTAGGCGATGTTGTCACGGATCGAGGTATTGAATATGTAAGTGTCTTGATTAACAATCGCTATACGGCTACGCAAAGAAGTCAGATCGTATTCGGTAATACTACGACCATCGAGTTCAATCGTTCCATCAGAAATGTCGTAGAGACGTGGAACTAGAGCAGCTAGCGTTGACTTTCCGGCTCCAGACGCTCCAACCAAGGCAACTGTCTGACCGTAAGGCACCTCGAGATTGAATTCCTTCAAGACCGCGGCTCTGCCGGTGTAGGCAAAAGTCACATTCCGGAAGGAAATGCCCTCGCACAAACCCGTGAACTTTACTTTGCCCGAGAACACCGGGTACTTTGACACTAGTGAAAATCCTTCGGCAACTTTCCTAAACGAAGCAGCATGCTCTTGAATATGTCCCCTGGAAAGATTTAACTTCTTTGTTACAGGAACAATTTTAATGAGAACCAGCATGAATATGAGCAGTTGCGATGTCTCGAGAAGCCCTTGGGCAATAAAGAGTGTGTAACTGCAGACGAGAATGACCATGGCAGCTGCCATGGTTGTGAGCTCCGTGAGTGGGTCAATCAAACTGCGCTTGTTAGAGACATCCTCGCTGGTATCCATCAATTCGTCGCACATAGCGTTGAAGCGCTCTGTCTCGTAGCCTTCTGCTCCAAAAGACTTCACGACACGCACACCGCCTAGGACATCTGAGATCTTGGCACTCAGGGTGCGCTTGCGATTTACATTAATAGCACCAGCCGTCTTAATCTTCTTAACTAGAAGGGTCAGCCCGATCGCTACCGAGCCAATCAACACGACGGTCAGGATTGTCAGCTGCCAGGAGACGAGAACAAGTATTCCCAAGTATGCTGCCAAGACTAGCGCACTCGACAGAATAGTAAAGAAGGAGGACATTATCACACTGATACCGTATATCTCAACAAGCAGAGTGCTGGTCAATTTGCCAAGCTGAGTGGTATCAAAGAAAGTCATCGGGGCGTTGAGGTAAGCCTCGTACAATCGCTTCCTCAAAATAGTAATGCAGGATTCTTGATATAATGAGGTAAGTACATGAGAAACATAGTTGAACCCTGCTTTGACGATAAAAACTGTGACTAGAGCTAATGCAAACGTTATAACTAAACTACTTTTATCCTGTTGACTTATCCAGGTATTGAGACTTTCTATGGGCAACTGTAAACTTCTCGAATCCTCATTCTTAGAAAGGATGAGCTTCAAGAACGGAAGCATCAGAGCAATACTCAAGCCATCGAGTAAGGATGAAATCGCCATCATCGCCAGTCCGAGGTAGAGAGGAACCCGCGGAACATCTCGAGTCAAAGACAATAGCTTCTTGACGTTTCCGTATTTATCCTTAGAGTTCAAATTAAGTACTGCCTGAGCCACAGCTATTGACCTCCATGTAAGTTCACAAGTCAGACCAAACAAGTTGCAAGATTAAACTTGTAGATACTTGACCGAAGCATATATCCCAATTATACCGTCCTAGGGGAATCTTCCTCTAGAGCGACTGCTTTCACAATGATTATGAATGCCTTCACAAACCGTCTGTCACCTCAGTGACAGGCAACTCTTAAATCCTCTGTGCAGATATGAATGCTCGAGTAATGACCGTTGTGAGCGCTTGTGATCTCGACGCTCGCGTTACCCTCTGTCATCAAGCAGCCACAACATCCCTACTGCAAGGACAAGTCAAGCGCACTCGAGGTGTCGTCTCGAAAAGTCCACTGCGGTCAAACCGCGGGAAGGCTACCTATACTACACTCTGTACTTGGAACTTACAAGCTGAGTTTGCTTAAGAATCTCACACAACGCTTCAGGCACTCCTCACATACAAAAGTTTATCACCAATCTCTTTGGGCACAGGGAACAGTATAGCTTTTTGAGTTCTGAGCATACGTGTTGCACAATACATTACTGTACTGAACGAGATAAGTTCAACAAGAATATCAGTGGGTAAAGGTTCTACCGCTTCTACGTACTAACACTGACTTGCATTGAGTATGCACTTTAGGCCTCGGTACATCACACAGAATACGGTTTCATGTTATGTTAATTTACTATACGAAGTACTGGAGCGATTTCCTCTCTCAGGCTCTTGTTCATCGATCTGTCAAATTCAATTCGCCAATCCATCGTAAGTAAGTCTGAGTTGCATCTGGGATTGGTGCAAGTGCAAGTCAAACACGTTCCTCTCTCACCCTCTACAAGCACACGAGGTTTCCCCATGACCTGTAAGCGTAGTAAACGTCACAAGGTTCATCGTTTTCATTGTCCTACTTGTTCTGGCCGCCTGTGGCGCCTAGGTAGTCCCAAGCACTATTTGTTTTACACGGACCTTTCTGAGCTCACTCAGCATACTGGCATGTTGCATAAGAGGGCAGCCTCTCTGGCCGTCAAAGGTGACTACGTTGACCGCAGCAGTTGGCTTGAAGAATTCTTTTGTGGTGAGCACGGCAAAATGTGGATGGTCATTCGCCAAGATGAGACTGGCATGTTGATGGCAGTCCCAGCTGACGAGCGCGACTGGAAGCACACTACCGGTACTGTTAATCCAAACATTCCCAATCCCTCTGTAAGCGAGTTCACTTATCGCATGAGCCGCCGAGCTACTGGGCAGCTCACCTACGGCTGAGTAAGACTCAGTTGTTATAAGAGGGACATTCTGCGCTAGCCCATACAAGCTGGCGCAGATGTTTTTTAAAGTTTGCACTCAGATGTGAGCGAGCAGTATAGGTGTAATTGTGCGTTATAGCTTCAAGTGAGCGTCGCCGTGAGCAACGCTAGCTACACAGCTGTCATGCGGTGACATTCGGTTCGAGGCTTGCAAGTCGCCTTTTACTTCTACTGACCGACAGCGTTGGATGTGTCCTGACGCATTTTTTGAAGTTTGCGCTGAGGCTCTTACTGTCCCTCCAGTCAAAGTTATAACTAACATATCAAGACATGCTGGCCATCTAATAATTCAGTTAGACCACTGAACTCGGTGAAACAGTTTCTGCGCGCAGTTCATATTGAAGCCGTTCCACACATTATGCGCCTCACCTGCTACAACCCAGGACATAGACTCGTACAGTCTATAACTACCGTAAGGACGATGGAAAAGTGGGTTATGCGTCCTACATTGATGGTTGAATGCTAATCGCAATCGAAGGAATAAAACTATGGCTACTCAGGAAATGCGGCGCGCAGTCGGAACTTTTGCGAATCACAGTCAAACAGAGCAAGCGCTTACCAAGCTGCGTGATGCTGGTTTTGATATGAACGATGTGTCTGTCATTACCAAGCACGATGAAGACAATAAGATTGCCGGAGCAGATGTAAAGGATGAGGCCGGCAACCGTGCTGGCGAAGGTGCCGCAACCGGTGCAACAACTGGCGGTGTTCTCGGCGGTATTACAGGCTTACTTGTAGGTATTGGTGCCCTCGCGATCCCCGGTATTGGCCCCGTAATGACAGCTGGGGCTGTTGGGACGGCGATTGCAACCACCTTGACTGGCGGAGCAATCGGGGCGGCAGCCGGCGGCCTAGTGGGTGCTCTGGTAGGTCTGGGTATTCCGAAAGAGCGGGCTGAAGCCTACCACGAAACTGTAAGACAGGGTGGTTATCTGGTGATGGTAGACGGTACGGCTGAAGAAGTTCAACGAGCAGAAACCATTCTGCACAGCGGTGGTATTCAGGACTACGGCGTTTACACAGCACCGGCTGGAACCTATCGGGACCGTGGCACGACTACCCGCCAGGACGTTCTGTCATAACCACACATCCGTTGTACTGGCTTGAGCCAGTCGTCATTGTGCTGTCTGACATACTGCTGTTGCGTGCAGGCAGCCCTATTCAACCAACAGTTCCAAATCAGGAGAATTGATCCCTATGAAGAGTAAGAAGAGGTTCTCGGCGTTGTTGCTGAGTGTTCCTCTGGTTTTGGGTCTGGCCGCCTGCGGTGGGCCAGCCACAGAACAGAGCGCTGAGTCGGTTCGGAAGGATCAGGTCGCATCGGATCAGCGCGCTGAGGAACAACGTGAAGGTGCAGGGCAGGCCGCCGATCAAGCAGTCGGACAGGCTGATGAGAAAGCTGGGCAAGCCGTAGATCAAGCCGGTGACAAGGCCGGCGAACTTGCCAACAAGACCGGACAGGCTGCCAACCAGGCCGGTGAACGTGCCGAAGGTGCAGCCGACGGGCTCCTTGCTGACGGAGCGCAGACGGCCACCCAGGGTACCAGTGCTCAAGATGCGAAAGAAGATGCTTCAAGCGAGATGCGCAAGGAGCAGCTCAATTCCGACATCCGTGCCCGTGAGCAACGCAGCGATGCGACCACCGAGGTTAGCGATGGCGATCTCGAGAGTAAGGTCAGAAGCAAATTAGAGGCCAATTTGCAAAAAAGCAAGTTGACTGTCACCGCCGACGGCGGTGTTGTGACCATCAAAGGAAAAGTACCTAATCAGGCCGATGCCAACAAGGCAGTCCAGCTTGCCAAGGAGATCAACGGCGTCAAAGATGTTCGTTCGGAACTCACCACTGGCGCAGGTTAGACGGGATAGAAATAAGCAAAAGGGGTGCCACAAGGCACCCCTTTTTTAGAGCGATATGAGGAGCTTAATCTTCATCCTCATCTGTGAATTCGTCATCACCGGCGAAGGTGACTCCTACTGTTCGTAGTACGAGCGAGTCGTCGATCAACTCGTCGTCTTCAATGACCTCCTCTGCTTCCTCGTAAGCGTTGAAGCCGGTGCCAGCAGGAATCAGCCGACCGATGATTACGTTTTCTTTGAGTCCGCGTAACCAATCGGATTTACCTTCAATGGCTGCCTCGGTCAAGACACGGGTTGTCTCTTGGAAGGAAGCCGCTGAGATGAAGGAATCGGTGTTAAGAGATGCCTTGGTGATCCCCAGCAACATCGGGGTGCATTTGGCTGGTGCCCCACCCGTGATCGACATCGCTTCGTTGACTTGGTCGATTTGGCGCAACTCAATCAACTCACCAGGCAAGAACGTCGTGTCGCCGCCGTCATCCACACGTACCTTGGAGGTCATCTGACGGACAATGATCTCGATGTGCTTGTCGTGGATTTCAACACCCTGGGAACGGTAGACCTGTTGAACTTCATTGACCAGGTAGCGCTGCACCTGCTCAATGCCTTTCTGGATACCCTCCCGCTCGTGGAAGATGCGCAGGATGTCATGAGGGTTTGCAGGTCCGTCGGTCACCGGGTCACCGGCTCGCACATGCTGACCATCCGAGACGATAATGCTTCCTGATACTGGGTAGTCAGTGACTGTTCCGTCCTCTTCCACCACGCGCACCTGGTAAGACTCATCGGGCATCTGCGTGATCTGTGCATCACCAGACCGCTCAATCAGCACGCACATCTCCTTGGGTTTGCGAGCCTCAAGCAACTCCTCGACGCGGGGCAATCCCTGGATAATGTCTCCTGTTTTGGCCCGCTCAAAGACCAGTAGGGCGAGGTTGTCACCCCTCTGGATCAAGTCGCTGTCTTGCACCAGCAAGATGGCGCCTCCGGATACCAGATAAGGGCGCCCAATGCGGACGACAACGCGGTCCTTCACGGCCAGCACGACCTGACCCGATTCAGGTGTACGCATAGAACCCGAGACGACGTCTCCAGCCCGTAACAGGTCACCCTGCTTGACGACTGGCTCACCCTTGGTGTCGATCGTAATCAGATCTGATGAGGTGACCAGTAAGATGCGACGGACATTGGTTCCCGAGCGGGTGATGCCGCGCACAGTACCAGCCTGCTTGGCGAGGATCTCAGTGCGGGCAATCACTGCACCAGGCTCGATCGAGTCCCCATCCTGTACCAGGATGCGAGTCGAAGTCGAGCCGTGCTGCAAGTCGGCAGTTACATCCCGACGGATGAGTAGCGTCTCCAGAATCACCATCTGTAGACGCAGCAGTTGCGGGTCACTCGGGTCAGCCATCAACTCAATATCAGCGGCCAGTTGTGCTGCCAGGTCGCTTATCTCAAGTACCAGTTGGGTCTTGATAAGCTCGACTCCGTCAACTGCCTTGACACGATCGTCGTGGCGGTAAGGGATACGCTGAACTCCGCGTAGACGGATACTCATCCCCTCTTGTGAGGCAGCCTCCTGACTGGGTGCATCCGGTTCGTCGGGAACGCTGAACTCTTCAACCGGGCGCAGGAGAACTGCCAATCCCTCGGGGGTTTCGACTTGCTCGACGTAACGCAACTCTTCAACCACCAAGTCCGGGAGTACCTCCGTACCCGGATAGGCTAGAGACTCGTGGGGGACTTTGAGGTCACCCGGGGTATCTAGCATATGCAACTCACCCGGCTTGATAACAACCTCGCGCAGGATGTCGTTGCGCTGAGTGATTCCGATCACTCCTGAGGTCAGGCAGTAGATATCCTTAACGACTTGAGTGCCCGCCTCGACATACTGACCGTCTTCTACTTCGAGTAGTGAGATGTCCTTGTTGACCTCATGGGTCTCCTCTGGAATCCAAAGCAGCGTACCACCCTTGAGAACTTCGTAGCCCTGCTTGCCCTTTGCCTTGGCAACTTCTACGCCGGCATACTTAAGGATGCCGCCTGAGCGTGTCATGTAGCGGTTGTCCACCCGTTCGGCCACCACCTGCCCGTTATGAACCTTGGTGCCTGGAGCGATCTTGAGGGCAAACATTTGACCGTTGTCCGTTTCAAGAGCGTAATGCTCTCGCCCCTGAGACTTCTCTTCATGCACGATTGCTTTGTCGAGCAAGACCGAGGCAGTGATGATCTCTACTTCACGTCCACCCTTGACATCCTGATCCTTGAGGCGGACAACTCCACCATGCTCGGTGATGAGCTTGGTCTCGGCGATAACACCATCTTTTTCAACCTTGTTTCCCCGCTCAAGAGCGCTCTCAGCCCCCGGTGGCAAGTTGTATACCTCACCTGAGAGCACCCACAAAAGACCCGGACGGCCCGCATATTGGGTCTCGTTGCCCTGACGGTCTGTCTTTACCTCGGCAACCAAGTCGGCGAATCTAACTTCACCCGCTAGGTCAGTGGAGACTTCTTTCTGAGCCTTTTCCGTACTCTTACGAGCTGTCTTGCCCATCAAGGCAAGCTCGGCGTACATCATTCCCGCCTCCACGGTTTCGCCATCCTTGACCAGGATGGTTGAGCCCTGAGTGAGAGTAAGGGTGTCCTTGCGCCCTTCCTTACCCTCCAGGGTGACGGTCCCAGTTTGCTCAATCTGGAAAGCCTCATCTCCATGACGGGTACGTATCGGCCTTGTCCTCAGACCACTGGAGAATTTGACCTTGCCGTCGAAGGCTGCCTTGAGCGGTTGTGCGACTTCACCCGTGAAGACGCCACCTGTATGGAAGGTACGCATGGTCAACTGGGTGCCGGGCTCACCAATGGACTGGGCGGCAATAATGCCGACTGCCTCGCCAATATCGACCAAGTGAGAGTGAGCCAGTGACCAGCCGTAGCACATACGGCACACCGAGCGGTTCGCCTCACAGGTTAGTGGCGAGCGGACCATCACCTGCTCAACACCCGCCTCGATGATGCGCTTAACCTGGTCGGTGGTGAATTGAATGTTGCGCGGAGCAAGAACCTCATTTGTAGTCGGATGAAGCACATCACGGGCAGCAACACGGCCCACCAGGCGGTCTTCGAGATGCACGATCATCTTGTCTCCATCGCGCAGACTGGCCCGGTAGATACCGCGCTGAGTCAAACAGTCTTCCTCGCGAACGATCACATCCTGAGAGACATCGACGAGTCTACGGGTCAAATATCCTGAGTCAGCCGTACGCAGGGCCGTGTCAACCAACCCCTTACGTGCGCCGTACGAAGAGATGATGTACTCAGTGACATTGAGACCCTCGCGGAAATTGGTCTTAATCGGCAAGTCGATAATCTGCCCCTGGGGATCAGCCATCAACCCCCGCATGCCGACCAGTTGACGGACCTGAGAAAGGTTACCGCGAGCGCCGGAGAAGGCCATCATTCCTACCGAGTTAAGGGGATTGATGTCCTGGAAGTTACGCTTGACTCCCTCGGTCAATTCCTGGGTCGCACCGGCCCAGGTATCGATAACTTTCTGGAAGCGTTCAACCTCGGTAATCTCGCCTCGGGTGTAGCGTTCCTCGGCCCTCTGAATCTCTTTTTCAGCCTGCTCAAGAATTTCGACTTTGCTCTCGGGTACTTGCAGATCCTCGACGGAGATCGAAACCGCTCCCCGGGTCGCGTACTGGAAACCGAGGTTCTTGAGATTGTCCGCCATAAGGGCAGTACGGGCAGTACCGTGACTGGCGAAGGCCGCGGAGATGAGTTGGCCGAGACCCTTTTTGTCGATGCGGCGATTGATGAATTTGGGCTTGATTGGTTGGGTCATGGTATGGCCTCGTAATTAACTGGCAAGCGTTTCCTGAATAACCTGGTTGAAGATGATGCGCCCGACGGTAGTACGCACGTACTGAGAAATGATCTCGCCGTCGGCGTCACGCCGGATGCGCAAGTCCTCGGTTGGATTTGCCGTGTCTACATCGCCGTCATACCGGAGCCAGACTTTGGAATGTAGTTCAACGACACCCTGGTGATAAGCAATCACGGCATCCTCAGAACCGCTGAAGTATTTACCGGCTCCTGTCTGAGCATCAGGGTTGTCAACAGTCAGGTAGTAGCACCCCAGGACCATATCCTGGGTGGGCGTGATGATCGGCTGGCCCGTAGCTGGAGAGAGCACATTGTTTGAAGCGAGCATCAAAAGTCGCGCCTCCGCCTGGGACTCAATCGACAGGGGCACGTGCACAGCCATCTGATCACCGTCAAAGTCAGCGTTGAAAGCGGTGCAGACCAGCGGGTGCAGTTGGATGGCCCGCCCACTGACGAGGATCGGCTCGAAGGCCTGGATGCCGAGCCGGTGCAGGGTTGGTGCCCGGTTGAGCAGGACGGGATGGCCGGTAATCACTTCTTCGAGCACGCCCCAGATGCGCGTGTCGTTGCGCTGAATCATCTTCTTGGCGGCCTTGATGTTGTTGACCAGGCCACGCTGAATGAGCTTGTGAATCACAAAGGGCTGGAACAGCTCGATGGCCATTTCCCGGGGCAGGCCGCACTGATGCAGCTTGAGCTTAGGACCGACAACGATAACCGAGCGGCCTGAGTAATCGACGCGCTTACCGAGCAGGTTCTGGCGGAAGCGGCCCTGCTTGCCCTCGATGATGTCTGAGAGGGACTTGAGCGGGCGGTTGTTCGCCCCAACCACCGTACGACCGCGGCGCCCATTATCGATGAGTGCATCGACCGCTTCCTGGAGCATGCGCTTTTCGTTGCGCACGATGATCTCCGGGGCAAGAATCTCCTGGAGGCGGGCCAAACGGTTGTTGCGGTTGATGACCCGGCGATAGAGATCGTTGAGATCGGAGGTCGCAAAGCGGCCCCCGTCGAGCTGCACCATTGGGCGTAGGTCGGGTGGGATGACTGGGATGGCTGTGAGCACCATCCACTCGGGCCTCGAACCGGTTGCAAAGAAGTTGTCGATTACGCGCAGGCGCTTGATGAGCTTGGCGCGTTTTTGACCCTTGCTCTCACCCAGTTCATTGCGCAGCTTTTCTGCTTCACTTTCAAGCTCGATGGCTGAGAGAAGTTCGCGGATCGCCTCAGCACCCATCTTTGCCCAACCCTCGGGCAGTTCGAGGCTGGAGCCCTCAGCAAACAGCTGGTCTTCGATCTCGATGTACTGGTCCTCGGTCAGCAGTTGCCGGTAGTAGAGGTTCTCGGCATTCCCCGGGTTGAGAACCACATAGGCGTTGAAGTAAACGACTTGCTCCACATCCCGCAAGGGCATGTCGAGCAAAATCGAGATGTAAGAAGGAATGCCCTTGAGGTACCAGACATGGGTGACTGGGGCAGCAAGCTTGATGTATCCCATGCGATGGCGGCGGACCTTTGACTCGGTTACCTCGACGCCACAACGCTCACAAACAATGCCGCGGTGTCGGACACGCTTGTATTTTCCGCAATAACATTCCCAATCCTTGGAGGGTCCGAAGATACGCTCACAAAATAGACCGTCCATCTCTGGCTTGAGTGTCCGGTAGTTGATCGTCTCAGGTTTGGTCACCTCGCCAACAATCTGGCCGTTCGGCAACGTGCGTTGCCCCCAAGCCATCACCCGGTCAGGAGAAGCCAGGGATATCTTGATGTAGTCAAAACGCTGTTCTACTTTGGGCATCGATGTAACTCCCATTCCAAAATCAGCAAATTAGCAGCCAGGTACCCTGTAAGGAGACTGGCAACCTGAAAATGCTTGGCCGAAAATATGCCTGCAACATTGCTGCAAGCACTCTAAAATTTCTCAATGCGTTTAGGGGGACCCTCGCGCCTTTGCTCAATCTTCGCTGTGCTGATAAATACTCTGTAACCGGTGTAGACTGCTTGCGGGTAATGACGAAGCACGCGGTCCGAGGACATAGATTCCCCCAGATAAGCAAGGCTGAAAATCCATATTAAATCGTTACATGCTAGTCTGTCAACACTTTGCCAGACCAATCTCAGAAGCCTGGAGCACCAGCAACCCCATATGGATACGACCACGCCCCTTGGCTGGAGCCCTGAACACAAGCGCCTGAAGCTATTTGAGTTAATACGTTCGGTTGCATACCGCGCCGGAGACTTTACCCTCTCCTCAGGCCAAAAAAGCGCCTATTACATTGACAGCAAAAAGGTCACCCTTCATCCCCTAGGGGCGATTTTGGCTGGGGCATTGCTCTACGAGCTGTTGCCGGCACAGACCGAATCGGTTGGGGGTCTTACACTCGGTGCGGACCCCCTGGTCACGGCAATAGCGATGTTCTCAACCCTCAAACGCTATCCCGAGCGCGGCGTTGCGGCATTTATCGTCCGCAAGGAGCCCAAAAAGCACGGCAGCCAGCAGTGGATCGAGGGTCCTGATCTATCGGCTGGAGCCTCAGTTGTCATTGTCGATGATGTGGTGACAACCGGTGCATCTGGACTCAAGGCAGCCGAGATTGCCGGAGGGCTCGGCTGCAAGGTACTGAAAATTATCGCTCTCGTAGACCGTGATCAAGGTGGACCCGAACTCTACCGGGAGCGCGGATACGCTTACGAGGCAGTCTACTCAATCTCTGAATTTTTGAGCGAACCTGCTACTAGGTGACCGACCGGGCTGGCGCTCGGGCCATCTGATCCGGTATAAAAATAGCGTGTCGAGAGTGACGCTGCATGCGCCTGCCCGATAATTTGTTGCGATACCTCTGGTACGGGCTGTGCCTGCTGGGGATGACCATATCGATACCCGCCCATGCGGTGGAGTTGCGCGTGGCTGTCGCGCAGGAAGCCCTTCAGTTGCTCGTCGGTAGTTCGACCACGGCCACAGTCTTTGATGAGTACAATCAGCCTCTCGGCCAGCTTGAGCCTCTTCAGCCGCTGGAGATGACAGCGGCAAACGACCAGGTGCAGGCAGCCGGAATTCGGGTACGCTACCTGCGCGTCGTACCCCAGCAATCCGATGGCCTGGTATTCATTGGTGAGCGCTGGTTTCGCGGTAGCGCACAGGTGTATGCGCGTGGAGGGCAGCTCAGCGGAATTAACCTGATTGATATCGAGGAATATCTCTACGGGGTTATTGGAGCCGAGATGCCTTCGAGTTGGCCGATTGAGGCACTTAAGTCTCAAGCAATTGCCGCCCGCACCTACGCGCTTTACCACTGGCAGCGACGGACAGATGCTCCCTTCGATCTCGGCAGCGACACTGGCTGGCAAGTCTACAGGGGCGCGCAGCAAGAAAACGACCGCGTCCGTACGGCAGTCGATGCCACCACAGCACAGGTTCTGACCTTTAACGGCAGCGTCATCAATGCCCTATATCATGCGGCGTCAGGAGGGCGCACCGAGGATATCAAACTCGCCTTCAAAGAAAATCTGCCCTATTTGAGCACCGTCAAAGACTACGACCAGGATGGTCCGTACGCGCGCTGGCAGCAGTCATTTTTGGCCGGGGACCTGAGCAAAGCCCTGGGACTTGATCTGGGACAACTCTCGGAGGTCCGTTCGCTCGAGCGCACACCGAGCGGCAGGGTGCAGACCTTACTCATCGTCGGCACACGTGGCTCGCAGGTTGTTAAGGCCACTGACTTGCGGCTCCGACTGGGCTTGAAAAGTACCTCTTTCGAAGTGCTTGCCTCGCCAAAGCCCAGGCCCTCCTCAGTGCTAAGTACGATTTCCTTCGTCGGTCGCGGCTTTGGACATGGGCTGGGCTTGAGTCAGTGGGGAGCAAAGGCGCTTGCCGCCTCCGGATGGAACTGTCTGCAGATATTGAGTCATTACTATCAGGGAACGATTATACGTAGCCAGCGTCTCTGATTTGGCGAAGTCTGTTAACTTAGAGCCAGTGGCTAGCTCCGTCGGAGTCCTATATGTATCCCTGGGAAAAACCACCCCAAAAGCCCGAGGCGGAAGCCCAGGCACCCGGTACCACTGGGACCGAACTTGAAGAGGATTTTCCCTGGTCTGCGCGCTCAGCCATTCAGGTACCGCCTGCGGAGTTGGAGGAGCCCGAATTCTCAGAGCGTGAGGAGCAGCTCGTCCAGAGTATGCTGGCCTCGGCCCGTAAGCAGGCCCGTATTGGTGAACTGGAGCATGCAAGCCTTTTAGACTACACCAGTGACGAGCCCGAGACCGACTGGCGTCCCCTGATCGGGGTTGCTCTAGCAGCGGTGTGTCTGGGAGGCCTGGGGTTCTGGCTGACCCGCCCACAACCACAGACCGTCGTTACACGAGTACCTGTTCCGACTGCAAGCAAGGCTCCACAGCCCCCTCCCCCGGCAGTCGAAGAACCATCGGCCCTGCAAGATGCGACGATCCAGCCAACCGACACTAGGGCAGTGGTTGCCAGGGCTCTCCGAGAAGGGGGTCGGTCCAATCCTTTTCTGTCTGAACTTCCTCCACCGATACCTGCCGCACCTCCTACATCTCCCGCACCGGAACCCAAAGCATCACCCCCGCCCCCGCCGCCGCCGCCGCCAGAGCCGAGCTTGCGCCTGGTCAGCATCGCAACTTCCAGGTCCGACCGCATCGCCCTGATCCAGGTCAGCGGATCGGGGACGCCCTATCTACAGGAAGTGAGCGTGGGAGACCGGGTGGTCGGCTGGCAGGTCAAAGGCATTACCTCGGAGAAGATCGTCCTGAGCAAAGGCAAAAAAAGTCAGACGCTCTCCGCGCAGTAGCGGGTAGGTCTAATCCGGGTTTAACGCCACGGCAATCTAAGGAGAAGTGTGAGGAAATCAATCATCGCAGGATTGCTGATCTGGACTCTGGGTAGTCCGGCGCTCGCTGTACCGCTTTTGACGATCGAGCAGGCTGAAATTGAGGCAAGTAAAGATACCGAGGCAGGGCAGGTAATTCGTATCGAGGGGCAGGGTCCCTTGCCCTATCGGGTTCTGCAAAAAGGGCCAGACAAACTAGTGTTGTTTTTGCTGCGCACTGAGCGAGGACTCGTATCCGAGGTTGTATCGCTACCGCCCCTCGCGGAGATCACGCTCGAGGCCAATGCACTCGGTACACAAATGAGCCTGACACTTCAAGACCCGAGCGTGCCCTACCAGTTACGCTCTGGAAAGAAAACCGGTACTATCGAAGTTTTCTTTCCCACACCCGTGGCTCAGCCTGACCCTATCAAGGCAGCCGCCCCACTCACTCCAACGCCTGTAAAAGCCCCAACTACCGGCAGAATCTCACAACCAACCGGCGGTGTCGGTGCCTCGCCTTTGCAAGATACTGTTTCAGCTGGAGCCCAGGCTACTAAGACTCCCCAAGCGGGCGATATCTCGATCAGCGCGGAGGAGGAACCTGATCCTCTCCCAGCAGGCATTGCACCTGTCCCGTCCCGCCCGGTGACACCACCACCCTAAAACTCTCGTCTTGCAAACACCGCGACCGCAAGACCCAGCAAAATACCCGTGTAGAGAAGTCCGTATAGACCGGCACTCATCAGTTCAAGCGGTGTGGGAAGCTGTCCAAAAACAACACCGTTGCGCAAGTTCAGGCGCTCCAGATCCGGTAGAACCAGGTAGATTGCCCGCGTTATCTGCTCAACAGAGGCGTTTTTCGAGATCTGACCCAACCTGAGCAGATCTTGGGTGAAGTGTCCCATCAAATAGAGCGAGAGCGTGAAGATAGAAGCCATAACCGAGCTTGCGAAACTACCAAAAAACAGCGCTGCCGCGACGATGAGTAGTAGTTCGAGGTAGGCAAACACCAGCGATACCAGTAGGCCGCCTGCCAGTTCGCCCACGGGAACTCGCTGCAGCAGAATGACCGCAAAAAAGCACACGCTCATCAAACCCACGAGCAACGCCAGGACAGCTGACAGGCCCAAATGTTTGCCGAGAATAAACTCGCCACGGCCCAGAGGCTTGGCAATCAAGATGAAGATGGTGCGCTTTTCAATTTCTTTGTTGAGCAAACTGGTGCCCAAGAACACGGCAATGACCAGCCCGAACAAACTGATGACGGCAAGACCGAGGTCCAGGATGAGCTTGAACTCGGCCCCGGCACTCAAGTCCGGCAGCAATCGCGCCCCAAGCAACAACAACACGGCAAAAAAGACGATGAGATAGAGAATGCGATCGCGGATGGTCTCACGAAAAACATTCGATGCTACAGCCCAAACACGAATAGCGTTCACGGTCAAATCCCCAGAGCCACTTTCAGGATGCCGCAAGTGTTCCCCGAAGCCAACAACCACAGCTACGTTACATCTATATTTCTTTAAGAAGGGTCACTGTAAGCACCTTGCAAGGTTGAGCATGCCAGTACACCACTACGGTGCTGTGCTGGAGGCATCTTTTGTGAACGACGCGCAGTTACAATCCCTGGACAGCCGAGGACGTCTGGCAAAAAGTAAAGTCTTTCAAGCCAGACTCGTGCGCCGAAGGGCTACCTAGACTTCCGGGAAAAGGGTGATCGAGTCACCTTCTCGAAGTGTGACGATGGCCCGTTTAAAGCGAGAACGCATGCCGACGGAACGTCCTACCCGGCGCTGTTTGTCCGGTGGGTTGAAGGTGTTGACCTTGGTAACCTTGACCTGGAACAGCTCTTCAATAGCCTGGGCAATCTGAATCTTGTTGGCTGTGGGCACCACCTCGAACAGATATTTGTTGGCCTCGAGCAAGCGTGTGGCTTTCTCAGTAATGAGCGGGCGGCGAATGATGTCAGCCAAAGCCCGCTTGGTACCACTACTCATGCTGCTCGCCTCCAAAGGTCTGCTTGATGAAATCCAGAGCCGTCCCGGTAACGACTACCCAATCGTTCGCAAGAATGTCCCGAACGTTGAGGTTCTGGGCCGTAATCACTTTGACATTGGCCAGATTGCGGGCAGACAGGTAAGTGTTGGTTTGCTTTTCGGCCAGGATGAGCAGTACTGACTGTGCCTGCATATCGATGCCCCAGCGCTGAAAGGCCTGGACGATTTCTTTGGTCTTGGGCCGGGCAAGCTCCGTCTCGAACTCATTCACGACGATCAAATCTTCGACACGGCTTTGAAGAGCAGTCCGCAAGGCCAGACGCCGCTCTTTGCGGTTCATCTTGATTTCGAACTCGCGCGGCTTGGGTCCGAAAACAACACCACCCTTACGCCAGAGCGGTGAGCGGGTCGAGCCTGCTCGGGCACGGCCTGTGCCCTTCTGCTTCCAGGGTTTGCGTCCGCCTCCGCGGACCTCGCCGCGGGTCAGCGTCGATACGGTTCCTTGACGGGAGTTGGTCATCTGGCGCTTGAAGGCCAGGTAGACGAGGTGGGCGGCAGTGGCTTCAGATGCCACGGGCAGGTCCAGTTCTACCTCGGTAGTCTGGTTGCCTTGCCAGTCCTTAACGACACAGGTTGCCATGGTTCAGTGCTAGATAAACGGCTTGGACGGAGTGAAGTGAGCTCAAGTACGACCAACTATCTTGGCCGGGGTAATCATTACTAGACCCCCCTCTACACCGGGGATGGCTCCTTTGATGAGCAGGAGGTTACGCTCGGGGATAACGCGGACGAGGGTGAGTTTGCGGACAGTTACACGATGGTTGCCCATGCGGCCCGGCATACGCTTGCCCGGAAAAACACGGCCCGGTGTGGTGCCGGCCCCGATCGAACCCGGAGCGCGGTGGTTCTTGGAGCCGTGGGCCATCGGTCCCCGAGCAAAATTGTGGCGCTTCTGGCCACCGGCAAAACCCTTGCCGATACTCTTGCCGACAACATCGACTATCTGGCCTGCCGTAAAGAGATCCACCCCGATCATCTGGCCCAGTGAATATTGAGTCGGCGTATCGATCCGAAATTCGCGCAGGTGACGCATCGGCTTTTCGAGGCCCGCTTTTTTGCAGTGACCGACCTCAGGGCGGGTCAGGACTTTCTCGCGTGCCTCTACGTAGCCGAGTTGGATAGCGCTGTAACCGTCTGTAGCTTCGGTCTTGACCTGGGTCACCGGGCAGGGACCAGCCTCCACTACAGTGACCGGGATTGCCCGACCTTCTTCGTCAAATACTTGTGTCATGCCCAGTTTGCGTCCCAGGATGCCCAGTGACATCGCTTTTCTCCAAGTGACCGAGAGATTATGCAACCTGCTGGCTTGAGTTTCAAACTAGAAACCCTGGTGCCAGAGTCACAAGGTCCCATCATATATTGGCTGTGAGGCCTCTGTCTACAAGTAGGCGTCAGGTTGCCAGGCTGGGGGAGGTTAGATTTTGCAGACTCCCTACCGGAGTAGAGTAGTAGAGATAACCCAGGGGAAAGCGGTTTGACCAGCAAGCATTACCGGGCGACAGGGATCAATTTGCGGCGCATGCCCCTGGGAGAAAGCGACCTTCTGATGACTATCCTGACGCGCGAGAACGGGTTGGTGCGGGCAGTTGCCAGGGGAGCACGCAAGAGCGGTTCGCGCATCGGTGGTCGTTCCGAGTTGTTTGTTGTCAATGACTTACAGATGTATCGAGGGCGCAACCTCGACCAACTTATTCAGGCCGACTGCCTGCAAACTTTTCCAGGTTTGAGCACGGACTTGGGTCGCGTGACGGCAGCCCAGTACCTGGCTGAGGGGGTCCTACGCGAAGCCACTGAGGGACAGGTGCAAGAAGGACTGTTCGATTTGCTACTGCTCCATCTGCGTAGGCTTGAAGAGGTCCAGCCGGCTCATCTGCCTGCCCGCCTGGTACACGGACTTTTTCAGCTGCTGACTGTAGGAGGTGTGGCTCCCGAGGTTTATGCTTGCACCGTTAGTCACCGGCCTATCAGTGCGGAACCGGCTGGTTTCAGCATTGAGGGAGGAGGATTGGTGGCGTTGGAGTGTCTGGCACAAGAACACGTACCCTTTCGTCTCGACACCCAGCAGGTGGTAGCCTTACAGTTATTGACTGATACGGACTTGACCGGCGCGAGCCTTGAGTGGAGCGCGCTTTGGGTCGAACTAGAACGTATGTTGCGTCGCTATCTCGAATTTCACTTTGAGCAGCCGATGCGCTCGGCTCAATTACTGGAGCTATGCTTCGAGCAGACGCTTGCACCCGGATATGTGTCGAATCTACTAAGGTAAGCTTCATCTGCCATGGCATCGCCGATTCAAGACCCGCCGCAGTCCAGGCAAGCGACTACCGCCGGTTTCGGCGAGATTCTGCGTAACCGCGATTTTTTGTTTTTGTGGAGCGGGCAGATTTTCTCGCAGCTTGCCGACAAGATCTACCTGGTCTTTATGATTGCGCTGATCGCGGTGACCTTTAACACCACTAACAACGTCAGTTCACTCGCCTCGGGTATCATGATCGCCTCCACGATCCCGGCTGTGTTGTTTGGGTCGCTCGCCGGGGTCTTCGTAGACCGCTGGCCCAAGCGTGCCGTCCTGGTCATCTCAAATGTGTTGCGGGGCCTATTCATTTTGGCATTGCCTTTTTTGCCCTCCGATTACATGGTGCTTCTCGCGTTGACCTTCATCGTTTCGACCGTGACACAGTTTTTTGCCCCGGCTGAAACGGCTGCCATTCCGCTCATTGTCAGCAAGCAGGGTCTGCTTTCGGCCAATTCGCTCTTCACGACTACCATGATGGCCTCGGTCGTGGTCGGGTTTGCCATTGGTGAACCGGCTCTGAGTTTGTTTGGTGGGGTCGAGAGCGGTCACTGGGTTGTCGGAGGTGCCTACTTGATCGCGGCCCTGCTGCTGAACTTTATGCGGACTGGCGAGACCGCGGCCAGGATGGGAAAAGCGAAGGGCGATGTCCGGGTCTTAAAGGACCTCAAAGAAGGCTTTAACTATATACGGCGCGATCCTGGTGTCCGTGCCGCCCTGATACAGCTAGTTCTGCTATATAGCATCTTTGCTGCCCTGTCGGTACTGGCCATCAGCCTGGCAGCTGAAGTAGGTCTCAAACAGCAGCAATTCGGCTTTTTGCTGGCCGGAGCCGGGGTAGGACTCGTCATTGGGGCAGCAGGGGTGGGGCAGTTCGGCAACCGCGTCGAGCGCTCGATGCTTGCCCTGGTCGGGTCACTCGTCCTCGCCGTCGTCTTGATTGCGCTTGCCTGGGTAAACAATTTATGGGCGGCACTGAGCCTGACTCTTGTGCTGGGCATTGCCGCCGCCTGCATGGGGGTACCGATGCAAACGCTCATCCAGGAAGAGACTCCCGAGCAGGTTCGCGGTAAGGTATTCGGTTTGCAGAACAACCTGGTCAATATTGCCCTCAGTCTGCCGCTAGCTCTCGCCGGGATCGCAGCCGATAACCTCGGGTTGCGGCCTGTTATCCTGAGCTTAGGTCTGTCGGTGATTGTCGTCGGGTTGTTGACGCGTTCGTTGTTCAAGAAGAAGAAATTACCTCTCCCGGAATAGAAAAACTATGCACATTGCCTGGTTAGGCAAAAAGACACCCTTCTGTGGCAATGTCACCTACAGCCGCGAAGTGACCAACGCTTTGATGGAGTTAGGTCACCGGGTCAGTTTTTTGCATTTCGTTCAGGAGGAAGAGGCTGCAATCCACCCGGAACAAGACGAAGTTCCTCTGCCCTGCCTGTATAAATCTCAGATCTATACCATTCCTTCGCTCAAAGCCCGTAAGGTTCTGGCGGACTCGCTGCGCGAACTCAACCCTGATATCGTTCATGCTTCACTGTCGCTGTCACCGCTGGACTTTGCTCTACCGGAAATCTGTCAGGAGTTACGTCTTCCCCTGGTGGCTACCTTCCACCCGGCCTTTGACCGTCGCCGCCGCAATTTTGCCGCCAATACTGCTTACTTGATGTACCAGTGGTATGCCTCTGTTCTCGGCAGCTACGACCGGGTAATCATCTTTTCGCAACTTCAAAAAGAGCTATTAGCCCGCCTGGGAGTTCCTCGCAGCCGTATTGCAGTTATCCCAAATGGAGTGGATACAGAGAAGTACGCTCCTGTCTACTCATCGATCAAAGAAGAGCTACGGGCACATTGCTTGTTCGTTTACATGGGCAGAATTACGATCGAAAAGAATGTCGATGCGCTATTGAAAGCCTGGAAGCAGGCCAATCTGGGTCCGGGAGTCAAGCTTGCCATTATCGGAGACGGACCGCGCCGGAGCAATCTCCAGGCATTCTACGGTTCTGAAGATGGTGTGCGATGGCTGGGCTATATCGCCTCTGAGGAGCGCCGCATGCAGATACTGAGTGGAGCCGATGCGTTCATATTGCCCTCGCTCATCGAAGGGCTGTCGCTGTCGCTCCTCGAGGCCATGGCCTGTGGCACTGCCTGCGTGGCAACTGATGTCGGTGCGGACAGCGAAGTACTCGAAGGCGGTGCCGGCATCTTGCTTCAACCCTTATGGGTACGTTCGCAATTGCGGACACTCCTGCCCATCCTGGCCGAGCAACCTGAGTTCACGGCCATCCTGGGTCAGAAGGCCCGTCAGCGGGTGCTCGATCGCTACACGCTCACAGCCAATATCCAGAAGCTCGAAAATCTCTACGCCGAGGTACTTGGACGCGTCCCGGCACCATCCCGACTTCGATAAAAAAGTTGAAGCACATCGGCCCGCGCAAGAGTTATGCTTCTAGGCGGTTCTTCGAGATCACCCGCGATGCCAACAGCTCTTAAAGAATGGGCGACAACTTGTGACCACCTACGCCGTGGTCAGCACACGTTGCTCCTACGCAAAGGTGGCATCCAAGAAAAACGCTCCGGCTTTATCCTGCAACACTTCGACTTCTTTCTCTATCCGACCGTCTTTCACCAACATAGACAACTGGTTACCCCACCCGAGACCTCACCTACCGCACCAGTAACCGAGAGTACATCCGTCACCATCGATCTGTATGCGCAGGTCGAGCAGTCATGGTGTGTGAGAGAACTAGAACGGTTGCGAACGCTATCCGGGCTGCACAGTCTTCCCTGGCCAATGGTAGAAGACCGGTTTCACTACCGGGATAAGCCCTACCTCGATGTCCTGCTAGTCCGTATCTTTCGTTCTCGGCTCACCATAATCGAGAACCGGCCCGAATATGCAGGCTGTCACTCCTGGGTTCAGCTAGAAGAAGATATTCCCCTGACAGGCCTCAAGCCGGTGATCAAAGACTCAGACTTCGAGCAACTGCACGAACGTGTGCGCGGCTTGCTTCATTAAACTGGAGGATCAACATGCCAATCGAGTTTGAGAAGTATCATGCCCTGGGAAACGACTACATTGTGATTGATCCCGGCCACACGAAGGTTGCGATGAGCCTGGAAAATATTCGGCTTCTGTGCAACCGCAATCTCGGTATAGGTTCGGACGGCATCCTCTATGGTCCTCTTCTTGAAGAAGATAAGATAAAGCTCAAAATCTTCAACCCTGATGGTAGTGAAGCGGAGAAAAGCGGTAACGGTGTTCGCATTTTCTCCAGGTATCTCATGGATGCCGGTTACACGATCGAGGAAAATTTCACCCTGCACACCCTGGGGGGAGTGGTTGCAGTCGAGATACTGGACGCACAGACCAGCCTGATCCGGATCGACATGGGTACGGTGACATTTCAAAGCGACTTAATCCCAGTGGCAGGTGAACCTCGCGAGATGGTAGACACCACCCTGGAGGTGGGAGAATTGTTAAAAGTAACCTGCCTATCGATCGGCAATCCTCACTGCGTCATTCCGCTTGATTCCATTACTCGAGAACTGGCAATCGAGCTTGGCCCCTTGATTGAGGAGCACCCGATGTTCCCGAACCGGATTAACGTGCAGTTGATGAAGGTTCTCGATCGAGGCAACATCCAGATCGAGATCTGGGAGCGTGGAGCCGGATATACGCTGGCCTCCGGCAGCAGCAGTTGTGCCGCGGCAAGTGCAGCGTTCAAACTCGGACTCACAGACAACGTCGTCAGGGTACACATGCCGGGTGGAAGCATCGATATCGATATTCGCCCGGACGGGCATGTATTGATGACCGGAACAGTTTGCCACGTCGCGCGGGGCGAGTTCTCGACTGAGTTTCGTACCCGGCTCGGATGAGCCCTCAGAACTGAGTCCCAAAAGTCATCAATCAATGCCTATAAAGTCTTCGACGCACGATAGCCAGGCTGGAAAGGTAGAACCGGTTAGAGGCGTGTAGCCTCCCTCAGAGGCGTGTCACCCGGAATAAGCAGTTTGCGATACACTCGGTTGCAGCAAGGGCGAGACTTTGCCCCGTCAATCAGGTGGTAGCCCTTGCTCTCGTAAAGCTGTACCGCCCCGGTTAGAATACTGTCTGTCTCGATCCAGGCCTCACGGTAGCCCTGTACGTGGGCGTGGGCCTCAAGCCGACCCAGCAGAAAGCTCCCCAGACCACGCCCGCGTGCTTGTCTGAGCAGGTACATCTTGCGCACTTCGACTGCCTGGTTGCCGCGGGAATCAGGGCAGTATCCGCCGGTACCGATCACCTGCCCCCGGTCCTCGATCACCCACAAGCATCCACCCCGCGCCTGATAGTAACCACGTACATCCAGGATGTCCCGATCCGTGCTCTCGGGCTGCCAGGACAAACCATACTCAGCCAGGACTGTACGAACCACTTCAATGCAAGCCAGGTAGTCGGCAGACTGCCAGTTACGGCCAGTGAAATGCTGATACCTAAAAATTGGCGGATCGCTCGAGTTCTCGACGCTATTCACACAGATAACCTGTCCGGCCAGTCCATCCTACGATAGAGGACTGTCTTAAACTGCCAGTCTGTCAGTACCGGCAACAGATAAGAAAAATGCTTGTTGCGGGCATGTTGCCGAAAGCTTGCTCAATCTTCTGTCCTGCGTTTTGTGCCCCCAGGTAGACGGTGCATACGATGATGGGGATTACGATATTGATTACATAATACTTGTCTATCCGGAGAGAACCGTATGATTCATGACATGCATGCTGACAGGATAGAGATAGAGCCAGAACCTGAAGAGCTTGATCGTTGCGATGAACTTGACATTTACGAACAAGCCATCGTACTCAAGCAGAAGCTGCTCCTGACCACAGCAGAATCTAACGACGGAATAGTAGTTTTGCCAGTAGATCTAGAAACCCGTGATGGTACGGAGTTTCTCCACTACGAACTAAACGGGGAAGTCAGTTCAATTGACATCAATAATATTGAATCTGTCGAGCAAGTAGTAGAGTAACCATGTACTTGCGGTACCGAACCTGACTATATGCAGGTCTACCTTTTTGCCGTGTACCTCCTCGCCGTAGTTGCATGTACTCCGGCAGTAGCTGAACCATTCGCGCAGCTACGCGCCGCCTACGCTGGCCGCGACGCCAGTGCCGCAGCGGCAGCATACGCTCCTGATGCTCGAGTGATCTACCGCTATAGTCGCTCGCCCGAAGAGCTACACGTCGGTCGCGCGGCAATAAGAGACTCCTTTCAGCGGCTTTTCGCCCAGATCGATCCGACTCAACCTCTCGATCTCAACTTTCGCCCTACCCATCGACAGGGAACGACCGTATCCGGTATATACCGGCTGCGCATCGGCAAGGGTCCGCCGAATTACGGACGGTTCGCAGTCGAACTTGCACCGGATGGCTTGTTCAAGCGCGACCTCAGCACCGATGCCACGCCGACCGCGTTCGAGGATGTAAACGGCTCCGTCATGCTAGCGGCCGACGATGAACAGCTCGACCCTGTTTACTACGATCGTCTCCTGGGCCGCTACCGCTTACCCGGGGGCTGTGAGCTCGTCGTGACTCGCTCGGTTGTGCGACTTTTCGTGCGCGATACTTGTACCCAGGTCTGGCGTGGACTGACACGGGTTTCCGGACGCGAGTGGACCGCCGGTGACCGCGTGCTTTCGGACAAAGCGCTGACAACTTATCGCTTCGCGGATGTTGCGATGGGTGCCAGCGCGTCAGTTGAGGTTGTGA
>JACMIX010000365.1 GCA_014380935.1 Gloeobacterales cyanobacterium ES-bin-141
AGGTTTCGATCCCGGTGGCCGGTCGCGTCGGTGGGGTGGAGTTGCCCCAGGGAACAACGCTGGTCGGCCGTCTGAGTCGTATCAATGAAACCAGTGGGACATTCACGTTTGACACACTGCTAGTCAATAACCAGGTGTTCAAGGTAAACGCGGCCAGTGCTCCCGTACCGGGCAAGCTGAGAGCGGACCCCTACAGTCTGCAGACGCCCAAGGATGCAAAGGACATGGTTGCGGCCTCGGTCGCGGAGCGTCGGGGTGTCCAGCAGGGCCGGGCAAGCCGTCAGTACGGTGCTGCTGGTGGTGCCCTGGTGGGTGTTGCTACTGGCTCCTGGATGGCAGGGCTGGCAGCGGGTGCCCTGGGATCGATCGTCGGTACCAGTCAGCAAACGGATGCGGTTAATCAGTCTACAGCTAAGCAGGAGGAGGTGCTCAATCGTGACATCCCTAGCATCATGGTCACAGAACTCTCGCCCTATCAAAATCTGTCTGTCTACTTTAACGAGGATGTAGACCTCGGTACCCCGATTGCAACATTGCCGGCAGCCGTGCAGCCGCAGGGAACACCCGTCCTACCAAATGCCACTCCGACGCCTGCCGCCGCTTACCCGGCGAGCGTTGTCGGTCCACAACCAAGCTACCCGGGCAGCTACGGTTATCCATACCCTGTACCTGCCCAGACGCCCATTTACCCAGGTGTTGTGCCGCAACCAATCTACCCGGGTGTGTCGCCGTAGCAGGGAGTGCTCTTTACCTGGCAGCCGTCCACTCAGTCGTGCGACCCGGCTCGATCTGCGGGACTTGGGCCGTTCCCTGCATCACGTTACCTTTGACACTGCCGGTGAACTGAGCGAGTGCCTGCTCCGGGTCAATACGTCTGGGCAACCTGGATGCGGCACTACGGAAGTCCACGGTGAATTTTACGCGGTTCTCGCCGTCAATGGCTCCGGTAAGCGGGAAATTGCCCATGGGTCCGCGGTAGGTCCCACTCAACTTTGTGCCCTCCTGAACAAGCTGAACAGTCGGATTGCGTTTGAGCTCAGGGATTGACATTTTCCAGGTTCCAGTAAGGTTGGCCTCTGCCCCAGCTAGAACGGCTCCACCTGTCCAACTCATACCTAAAAGGCCGATTGCCAGAAAGGCACCTGCTGTACCATACATATTGCGCATAGCTACTCCAACTTAAAGCTATCTCTTTTGTACAACGACGCGAAACTCGAGTCCCATGGGCTTAAGCGCACTAGTAAACCGGCCCGAGCGTATGATTCAGGTGGAACCACCTCGAAGCTTTCAGCGTCCAGGCAGGAGTGGATAATCCATTGGCTGTGTTTCGAGCACAGCCTTTTTTTGCGGGTACGGCTGGCTCCACAGAGCTGTGGTACGCCGTAGGCTCGTAAAGCTGCGTCTTGCCAAAATAACGTGGTCCAGTACAGGGATCTGAAGAGTATGACCGCACTCCAGCAACTGGCGAGTTAACTGGAGATCTTCGGAACTGGGGTCACTCACACCGGAAGGGTGGTTGTGAGCGACGATAATCCCTGCTGCTCCCTGGCGCACAGCCTCCCGAAAAACCTCGCGCGGGTGAGCGAGCGTCTCATCGATCGTCCCGAGGCTGATGATGCGCCGTGCAATAAGACGGTTTTTGACATCTAGCAGCAGCACGGCGAAATGCTCCTGAGTTGCGAAAGCAAGCTCCGCATCCAGTACCGCCGCGACGGCTTGGGGGCTATCAACCACGCAGCGCTCGGCAGGACGGCCAAGGAAGACCCGACGGCCCAGTTCGATTGCTGCCAGTATACGGGTAGCCTTTGCAGGTCCCACGCCCGGATGGAGCATCAACTCGGCCATGCTGGTATCGCGCAGGCGGGCGAGGGCATCGGCGCCGCCCGCTGAAAAAGACTGCAGCACCAGTTGGGCAAGACCCACGGCCGAGCGGTGATTGGCACCCGTGCCAAACAGAACAGCCAGTAATTCCGTCGTCGCAAGTCCCTCTGGGCCTCCAGAGATGAGGCGTTCGCGGGGACGCTCGGCGGCGGGGAGATCAGCCATGCGTGGAGTTTCCATGCCCCGGATTGTACGCACTCGGCACCTCCTCTTCAAACAGGAGCACGCGGGTCAGGATTGCCGGACAACAACGGACAGTAACCTCTTCTCAGCAGTTAAGATTCACATGGTGTACCGGGATACTTTATGCGGCTTGCAAACCGGCTGGCGAAGCTCCAGTCCAATGTATTCAGTGTCATGGATGAGGCAAAAGCCTTGGCGCGTGGGTCTGGCAAGACAATCATCGACTTATCGCTAGGGTCCTCGGATCTAAGTGCTCCAGAACATGCCCTGCAAGCCATCCGTACAGCCCTCGCCGATGCGAGTTCGCACGGCTACTTGCTCTTTCATGGCACACGCTCTTTCCGGGAGGCGTGTGCAGACTGGTACGAGCTCCGCTACGGGCTGCGGCTCGACCCGGACAGTGAGGTTCTGCCCTTGATTGGTTCCCAGGAAGGTACAGCTCACCTGCCCCTGGCTGTCCTGAACCCGGGTGATGTCGCGCTGCTGCTCGATCCGGGCTACCCCTCTCATAGTGGCGGTGTGCATCTGGCCGGAGGACAGGTATACCCTCTGTCTCTGCTGCCTGAGAACGGTTTTTTGCCTCAGCTGGAGCGCATACCTGCTGAGGTCGTGGCGCAGAGCCGCATGCTCGTCTTGAGTTATCCTCACAACCCAACCGCTGCTCTGGCGCCGCTTGAGTTCTTTGAACAGGCAGTTAGCTTCTGCCGCACGCACGACATCGTCCTGGTCCACGACTTTCCCTACGCCGATATGGCTTTTGAAGGTTACAGGCCACCCTCAATTCTCCAGGCAGACCCTGGTCGCACGGTCGCGATTGAGTTTTTCAGTCTCTCCAAGTCCTACCACATGGGTGGTTTCCGCATTGGCTTTGCCGTAGGCAACCGGGCACTCGTGGCTGCTTTGCGCCAGGTGAAGACCTGTGTGGACTTTAACCAATACCGGGGCATCCTTGATGGGGCCGTGGCAGCTCTCAGAGGCCCCCAGGATCATGTTCAAATCGCAAATAGTGTGTTTCACAGCCGGCGTGACCGGACGCTTGGAGCCCTTGCCCGAGCAGGCTGGTCAGTCCCGACTCCGCAAGCAACCATGTATTTGTGGGCAGCGCTCCCGCCTCAGTGGTCGGACCGCTCAGTCGAATTCTGCGTCCGGCTGGTTGAGCAAACAGGAGTTGCCCTGGCCCCCGGGGCCGGGTTCGGGCGGGCCGGAGAGGGCTATGTCCGGTTTGCCCTGGTACACACCGAAGAAGTGCTGGAGGATGCTGTCGAGCGGACTGCCAGCTTCTTACGGACTGCAAACCACCAGAGCAGCTAATCGTCAAGGAGTTTCGACTGCACCAGGTTCAGCACCAGGCTGCGCAACTGGGTACGGGGCAAGTTTGGCCAGTTCCCTTGCTGCTCCATCTGGTGAAGCAGCTTGAACAGTTCTTGGCGGCTATTGGGGAGTGCAGGCATGTACAGGTCGTTATACAACCATTGATGGACGTCCTCCAAAAACCGTAGTAGCTCAAGGAGTTCGACCGCGTCGCCCTTGCGCGTATGAGCAGCTTCCACGAGCAGCCGACAGACAGCTTGCAGCTCGGGGTCCAATCCCTCCGGTGTATTTGGGTGTGTGCTCACGGCATGATGAGGATCTAGTTGGTTCTACTCTACTGGACAGGCTCAAAGGAATCCTGATTGCGCTCCATCTGAGCAGTTCCCCAGCCGGTTGCTTTTTGGGAGGCGCGCAGGATGAAGGCAGAGAGGTTTTGAGCCTCTTTGTCCTTGAGCCAGTCGGTTTTGCGGCAGCTGTAGACTTCCTCCTTGCCGTCGTAGCTCAGGGGTTGACGCATGAACTGTACCAGGGCGGCAACATTGTCACGCGGGGGCGTGGCACCCTGCAATTTGGCGAGTGCTAGTGAGACCTTGGGGTTGGGAGTGGTTACTCCCCCGACATGGCAGTTTTTGCAGTTGGACTCGAATAACTGCTTGCCCATCAGCAGGTCATCCGGTGTAAAGGTCTCAAGGTTGCCCTGACCGTCCACGGCCAGCTCGACCGGCCCACGCACCTGCATGTTGACGGTCAAGTACTTGTCCTTGGCCGCGGCCGAGGTCTGGGAGCTGCCTCCGCTGCAACTGGACAGAAATAGACCTGTCAATATAATCAGCGGCAGGCAGCGACGCATCAGAGTCATAGCACCTCTAACAGAAAATCCAGTCTTGGTAGCGCACGTGCTACCCGAGGGGAGTATACCCCAAAGAACTAGCGGACGTCTTTGCCCTTACCCCAGATTGGATTTGTCTTTCCTTCCTTGAGCATGTGACCTGCAATCAGCTTGAGTTGCTCGTCGCCGAGTTCGGTATAAACGGGGTGACCGCCATCCTCCGCCAGGTTTTCAGTCCCGTCATAGCTAGTGGGTTTCTTCATGTAGTCCACCAGAGATGCGACGTTATCGCGGGGTGGAACGGCACCGCTCAGTTGCTCCAGGGAAAGATTGACGTCGGTGCTCCCGTAGGTGCCGTAGGTTTGACCACCTACATGGCAGCGGCCACAGTTTGCCTTGAACAACTGCTGGCCTTGCTTGAGCTCTGCCTTGGTGTAACTTACTTCTGTCGCGCCCTCACCGCCCGGTGCGGCAAAGGCGACGTCCCCCTTGGGTGCCGAGGTTGGAGCTTCACTGCTGGTCTCACCGCCAGAACAGCCGACCAGGATGAGCGCAACTAGAGCGAGCCACCCGTAGTGCTTATTGACCATAACTTTATCGGTTCTCCTTGATGACAGTCGATCAGGCGGATTCTACCGTATCGAGTACGGTAAGAATAATTCTCTTGGCATCTTCAAGCGCCAGCTGGGAGTGTTGATCCTGGTAAGGGATACCGAAGTGTTTGCAAAGTTCGAAGATGCGCTCGATAGGGAGGTTGTAGTCCTCCGCCAACTCAACGATCGATATATCTGCAAAACCCATAACCAAGTATCTCCGGCAGGCTCGAAATTCTACCCCATTTTGCCCTATTGATCCCCAGTCGCACAGCATATCTTACCGTCGATTGCCCGACTGAGAAAGCTTGTTTGGAAAACCGTCATGCAGAAGCCCAAAAGTGATATGAATTACTTCACATCTAGCCGGCATACCGTAATATTTAGGTGTACTGCGGGTTTAACGTCTTACCGGCAGGTTTGATAAGTTCTGTTCAAAGCCGGACGACGTATCGACTGAGAGCAGACCGCGGCGGGGGAATAGAGGAGCAGCACATCACCCCCTCATCGGAGTACTCTTATGCGCATTTTGTTGACCGGAGCGACTAGCTTTCTGGGACGCCACCTCCTTCAACGACTCTTGCTCGACGGGCACGACATCGCGTTGCTGTTACCCTGGTCCCGACGGGACTCTACAAAGCTGCCGTTGCTCCTTGAGGCCTGGTACAGTCCTGAGCAGGTTTCGGAACTCTTACAAAGCCGTTTGCAAATAGTCGAGGGCAGTGTCAAGCAGGAGGGTCTGGGTCTGCTGGATGCCGACTACGAGCGCTTGCGTCGGTGGACCGAGGGCGTCGTGCATTGTGCTGCGGGTCTATCGTTTCAGGAGCGCTACACCCAGGGACTGCGACTCGAAAACATCCTCGGGACCGAGCAAGTCCTCGCGTTCGTCAGCCGTTCTAGTTGCCGACACTTCCACTACGTCAGCACGGCTTACGTCTGCGGCCGACAGCAGGGTGTGGTTCGTGAGGAGGCACCCACTGACCGTTACGGCTTTCGCAACCGCTACGAGCAGTTCAAGTTCTATGCCGAGCGTCTGGTAAGCGATTTTTCCCGCAAGCACAACATCCCGACCTCCGTCTACAGACCAGGCATCATCCTTGAAAATCCGGGGTCGATGGGGCTCCTGCAGGCTCTTTGCTTGCAGACCGATTGGCTGGTCAACCTGCGCAAGTATTTGCTGGGGACCTGCACAATCGAGCGCGTGCGTCAGGGAATTCGCTTTGCCGTGGCAGGTGACCCGGAGGCTACCCTTAATTTGGTCCCAGTGGACTACTGTGCCCGCGCTCTGGCGTGTATTGTGACGCAGCCGGACCGGGCGGATTATCGGGTTTATCACCTGATCAACCCGGCACCTCCCTCGATGCGTACTCTCACGCGCAGCGTTAGCGAGGTGCTTGGTATTAAAGCGGAGGTTGTGCCGGCCCTCGGTCCGGATGTCGCCTGGACAACCGATATTGAGCATGGACTCCTGCGCAAGCTCGAACGGCTTATCTACCGCAGTTACCGGGTCTATCTGCCCTACCACTATGACCGGCTTGCCTTCGACGACACTAATACCCGTGCCGCACTCCACGGAAGCGGTATTATTTGTCCGCTCATCGATCAGCCTTTCTTGGTTCAATTTTTGCAAGCGCGTCTTGCCAAGCGTGCCCAACAGTTCCTTTCCCTGCTCGATCTTGCGACTCCTACCTTGTCCGAGGGCGGGCGTGGATAAAGTACCGGCAAGGAGCGGGCTCTAGCGTCCGCTATTGACCAGGGTTCCGATCGTCTCACCGAGGACAGCCCGGTAAATGTTGTCGTTCTCGAACATGTTGAAGACGACGATGGGGATATTGTTCTCCCGGCACAGGGCGATTGCGGTCGAGTCCATTACCTTGAGGTCCTGCATGAGGACATCTGTATAGGACAGGTGCTCGTAGCGGCGAGCGTGAGGATCGAGTTTTGGATCTGCGCTGTAGATACCGTCTACTTTGGTAGCTTTGAAGATGACCTCAGCATCAATTTCGGCTGCACGCAGTGCCGCGGTGGTATCAGTAGTAAAAAATGGGTTTCCGGAACCTGCCCCGAAGATCACGACCCTGCCCTTTTCGAGATGCCGGATGGCGCGGCGGCGGATGAATGGTTCTGCCACCTCCTTCATCTCAATAGCTGACTGCAGACGGGTCTGAACGCCGTATTGCTTTTCAAGCGAGTCTTGGAGGGCCAGGGCGTTCATGACCGTGGCCAGCATTCCGACGTAGTCTGCTGTTGCCCGGTCCATACCGGCAGCCGAAGCCTTGACACCCCGGAAGATATTTCCTCCGCCCACCACGATAGCCACCGCGACACCTGCCTCGACGACCCGGGAAATTTCCCCCGCGATAAGCTGCACTATAGCCGGGTCGATGCCGAACTCCTGCTTACCCATCAGGGCTTCACCGCTCAGCTTGAGCAGCACGCGACGGTATTTGGTACTCATAGAATCAGCCGATAGCATCCTGTACAGGATAGCAAGCGCCCGGTCTAATACAGCCTGTGTCGCTATTTTCCGTACTAACGCCCAAAAAAGCCGGCCCTCGGGCCGGCTTAAGTGTAAAGACGTAAAGTGCTTTACTATTTGACGGTCAGCACCCCGCCCATGCCGGCGCTCTTGTGGGGAGTGCAGTTGAAAGCATAATCCCCGGGCTTGGCATTAGCTGGAATGGTACTAATGTATGAGTCCTTGGGCTTGTTGAGCAGCTTGGTTTGGGACATGGACTTGGCGACAGCGGGGTCAGCCGACTTGGGGCCTTCGAAGACCGCATTGTGCGGGCCGGCCTTGTTCATCGTCCACTTAATCGTGTCACCGGGAGCTGCCTCGATCTTTTTGGGAACGTAGACGAGTTGCCCCGTGTCCGCGCCCATCTTGACTTCGATCTCCTTGGCACCGGCAGTGTTGTCGGTTGCTGCGACTAGGACTGCCGCCGCAAGCATGCATCCGGCGATTTTGAGCCATGACTTCATCAGTAAGTTCTCCTTTGCATTGGTATGGGGTTGATGTCCGGTGAGTGACATCGCGGCCGCTACTGGTCAAGTTTGCTCAGTAGCAACCTATTCACCGACTGAGGTTCGGCCCGACCTGCTGTCTTTTTCATCACCTGTCCGACAAAAAAACCGAGAAGTTTTGTGCGTCCACCACGGTATGCACTTACAGAATCGGTATTCTCCGCCAGGACTTCGTCTACCACCCGTTCAAGCTGCCCCTGATCACTGATTTGAGTCAGGCCACGCGCCTCGACAAGGGCACGGGGCGAGCCTCCTTCACCAAACAGGTCTGGCAGAAGATCATTTGCTATCCGACTGCTAATCATACCCTGGTTGATGAGCGTGAGCAATTCCACCAGGACTTCCGGGGTTACTTTGATCTCGTTTATTTTGTTGCGAGTCTCGTTAAGGTAGCTCGCGACAGGACCATTGACCCAGTTGGCTGCCTGCTTGGGCTCAACCCCGAGGCTCACCACCCGCTCGAAGTACTCAGCCGACTCGCGCTCGGCAGTCAGGACCCTGGCGTCGTAGGCCGAGAGGCCGAATACCTCTCGGTAGTGACGGCGTTTTTGGGCCGGCAGTTGGGGTAACTTCTGCCGATAGGCCGCAAGGTCGGCAGGGGTCAAGCGGATCGGAACCAGGTCTGGCTCCGGGAAATAGCGGTAGTCGTTGGCTTCTTCCTTGGAGCGCATGCTGATGGTGCGCTGGGTGGCTTCATCCCACAGACGCGTCTCCTGGGGGATCCGCTCGCCATTCTCGACCGCACCGGTCTGGCGCGTGAACTCGTACTCGACGGCGCGCTGGAGAGAATTGAAACTGTTGAGGTTTTTGATTTCGACTTTGGTGCCGAACTTTGTCTCGCCGACGGGACGTACTGAGATGTTTAGATCAAAGCGCATTGAACCCTCCTGCATATTGCCGTCGCAGACACCCAGGTAGCGCACGATGCGGCGCATCTCCTCGGCGTAGGCAGCGGCCTCGGCAGCGGTGCGGATGTCAGGCTCTGAGACGATTTCGCACAGCGGGACACCGGCGCGGTTGAAATCGACCATCGAATAGGCGGAGCCCGAGAGCCGTTCGGCCCCGGCATGAACAAGTTTGCCGGCATCTTCTTCCATATGCAGTCGGGTGATACCGATGCGTCTGGGGGCTTCGCCCTCGACTTCGATCTCAAGCGAGCCGTGTTCCGAGAGGGGCAGGTCGTACTGCGAGATCTGGTAGTTCTTGGGCAGGTCCGGGTAGAAGTACTGCTTGCGATCAAACTTGCTCAGCCCCCTGGGATTGATCTGGGCCTCGAGGGCGAGGGATGTCAGGACCGCATAGTCGAGAGCCTGTTGGTTGAGGACGGGCAGTGTGCCGGGCTGACCGGTACAGATGGGGCAGACGTTGGTATTGGGAACGGCACCAAACTCGGTCGAGCAGCTGCAAAACAGCTTTGTGCGCGTCGAGAGCTGGACGTGGACTTCCAGACCAATGACCATTTCGTACTTGACTTTAGCCGGGACTGCAGTGGTCATAACTTTACCGGAACCCATTCATTTTTCTCTATGGTGCCATTATTTCCTTATGAGGCGTTGCGCACCAGGATCTCCTGAATTGGAGCCGGAAAGTCCGCGGCGCTGAAGGACTCGCGAATCAGGCGGTTCGTATCAAAATAGACCTGCCAGTAGTGGGCGTTGTTGCAGTAAGGGCGAACGGCCAGCACTGGTCCATTGAGGTTGAATTCGAGGATCTCGACATCCGGGGCCGGGCTCGAGAGGACATTGGGAATCTGGACCAGTTTTGCTTTGAGCAGCTGGATGGCCTCTTTGTGATCGACACGGTTGTTGAGCTGAGCGACGAGATCGACACGGCGATAGGGATTGGTTGAAAAGTTCTGGATGTTGTCTGAGAAAACCTTGTTGTTTCCCACATAGGTCTGGACATTGTCAGGAGTGTCGATAGTAGTTACAAACAGCCCTACCTCGTGAACCGTACCTGTAACGCCTCCAGCACAGATAAAGTCGCCAACCTTATAGGGCCGCAGGATGACCAGGAACACACCCGCGGCGAAGTTGGCCAGGAGACCGCCCCAGGCGGCACCGATTGCGATACCGATGGCCGCGACCAGGGCGGCGAAGGTTGTAGTCTCGACCCCGAAGTAGCCGAGGATGGCGACCACGAGGGCGATGTTGGTTGCCACGGCCACGAATGAACTTGCGTAGCGGATGAGGGTTGGGTCGAACTTCTGCCGGTTGAGTTCTTTGCGCACCAGGTCAATGGCAAGGTTGATAAGCCAGCGGCCAACCAGGTAGATGAGAAAGGCACCAACGACTTTGAGGCCCACGGCGGTGAGCACCGCTGTAGCATTTTGGGCGATCAAGGCGAAATCCATCGCAAATATCTCCTGAGTAATAAGGTGTCTAGTCCAGTCGTAGAGGGTTTTAATGAAGCATCGAGAGCTGCTGGCTGGGACGGAGATTAGATTCCTAAATACTAAAGGTAGTGTGACTGTTCGTACAAATAAATACTGACAATAATTTTTTCTCCTGACCAGTTGCACTTCTCGAAGCGATGGCAGGGGTTAGTCTGTTAGTCCACGGGGGTAGCGCGATTTGCCGGAACTGTCTGGTGATCTCGCGGGCAAAATTGTATTAAACGGGTCCGAGCAAGGTAAAAGAGAGGCATGGAACTACAGTCATGGCCACTGGCGCTACAGCGTTTCCAGCAGAGCATGGTCGATTTACTGTTCGGCTACTTGCCGAACCTGCTGGGCGCACTGCTCACCTTGCTGGTGGGCTGGCTCATTGCCGCGGCGGTGAGCCGCCTCGTTCAGGTGTTGCTGCGTCGATTGAATGTCCAGAAGTTTATCGGTGAGAACATCGGTCTGCGTCTGTTTGAAGACACCAACTTGAAACTCGACGTCGTACAGGTGAGCGGGCAGTTGACTTACTGGTTTTTGCTCATTACCGCGTTGTTGTTGGCAAGCGAGGTGGCCGGGGTTCCACAGGTCGCGCAGTTCCTCGGCGGGTTGTTTACCTACATCCCCCAGGTCTTCTCTGCGGTGGCAATTTTATTTCTGGCTGTGCTCATCGGTTCGTTGCTGCGCCGCTTGATTGTCGGCAGCCTCGCACCCGAGTATGGCTACATCGGCACAGCCACGCAGGCTTTTATTTATGGACTGGCTCTTCTGGCCGCTCTGGCCGAACTGGGCATCTCGCGGGTGCTCATCTATATCCTTTTTGGCGGTATTGTCGGGCTGGTGATGATCAGCGGCGGTATTGCCTTCGGGCTGGGCGGACGCGATGCCGCTCGGGATCTAATCGAGCAGTGGCGCAAACCCGGTGCCGATGACCGTTGAGTAGAGTAACTCGTACGGCGAGCATTGATGTATGTACCTGGGAAGCCGGTCAGGCCAGGTTTGGTTCGGAATGGAACGCCCTGTCCTGGACAATATTTGATTGGCTGAGTACACTTGCACACATCCATTGGTCTGGATGGCAACCAGCCTGAATGCACAGGAATCGCTGAAGGAAGTGCCTATACCACTCAGCTGGTTGGTAGACTGTCTTCGCACCACCTGGTACGCCTCGAATGACGTTTGAGAGGGAGCACCGATGAGGAATCCTGGCGAAGTTCATGTTGAGAGGCTGATCATTCACGTAATCGATCCACATCGGAGTAATTTTGTTCTCTCTCAACGCGAGGTGCCGCTTGTCGAGGGCGATCGACTCACTCACTTCTTTGCCGAGCACATCCGCAATTCCCTGCGCGATCCGATGGCGAGGGCGGCAGCATTTACGACAGCCGAACAAACGACCTCCGAAATCTGCAAAGCCATGTTAGACGGACAACTGGACCTGATTGGGGGGTCCAGGCTACTTGCTGAGCGACTTTGTGATGTGATCAAAAGTAGAAGAAATATTTCACCGGGAGTGCTTGTCGTGTGTTACTACACCGACAGTAGTCAGCCTGCCATAACTCGTTATCTGGGGTTGCTGAAAATGGATCTACTCGAGGTATTCCGCAATTACGTTGAGTACGATGAGGCAACCGGAGAACGCTACGTCAGACCTAAATTGGAGAATGACATTTTGCCTACCGAGCAGGAAAGGCTGCAAAAGTGTGCATTCATACGCCCATTTAATTCGCAGCCTATAGAGTTCAACATGATGATGCTCGATAGGCAGACCCGCTCGATGGAAGATGTGGGGGTGGCAAAGTTCTTTATCGAGAGTTTTCTGGGAGCAGAACCTCAGTACGACGACTATGAACGTACCCGGAGGGCCTACAGAGCACTAGTACCGTGGTATGACCAGGTGAGTAAAGAAGTTTCACCTGACATAGCAGACCACGTGCATCAAGCTATTGGTCTTGCCGTAAATTCTCCGGCAATCAGCATTCCCGCTTTTTTAGAACCACTGCCAATAAAGATAGAACAGAAAAACAAGTTATATGAGCACCTTGAAAAACAAAAACTCGTTGACAATGAGTTCACTATCGATCCGTATTTTGGTAGCAAACTTGTTAGAAAAAGGTACTTCCAGGGGAGCCATAATTTTAGACTGGAAGTATCCTCAGAAGAATATAGCCAGATAGTTCACAAGGTTGAACCACCTGCAAGTGACGGTACCTGCGATTATTACCGGATCGAAATCCGTACGCGGGATTGGAAAGAAATAATCAAGCCATAGTAGTCGTAGTCGATAACCAGTCAGCCCTGGGCTTACGCGTCCAGGAAACTGGGTTGCTCGACTTGCAGGGGTGCCGTGTAACCGAGATGCCGATATGCCTCGGCCGAGGCGACTCTACCCCGGGCCGTGCGTTGCAAATAACCGATCTGCAAAAGATATGGCTCGTAAACTTCCTCGATGGTCTGGGCATCCTCGCCAGTCGCGGCGGCCAGTGCCTCAAGGCCCGTCGGTCTGCCTTCGTATTGCTCGATGAGTGCCTGCAACAACCGGCGGTCGGTCCAGTCGAGCCCGCGCGGGTCTACTTGATAGAGTTCGAGGGCAGCGCAAGCTACGCGCTCGGTGATTATGGGCTCCCCGCTGACCTGGGCATAGTCGCGGACTCGTTTGAGCAGACGGTTGGCGATGCGGGGTGTCCCGCGCGAACGCCGGGCGATCTCGATCGCCCCGTTTGCATCGATGGGGATGTGCAGCAGTCTGGCGTTGCGCTGGACGATGATGGCCAAATCTTCGATCTCGTAGAACCGCAAGCGCTGAATGTGCCCGAAGCGATCGCGCAGAGGAGAACTCAATGCCCCGGCGCGAGTGGTGGCACCGATCAAGGTGAAGCGTTGCAGTGGAACGCTGGTGATGCGGGCACCCTGTCCCTTGCCGGTTGTGATGTCAAGGCGGTAGTCTTCCATTGCCGGGTAGAGGATCTCCTCGGTTATCCGGGCGAGTCTATGGATCTCATCGATGAAGAGGATGTCTCCACGCTTGAGTTTAATCAAAAAACCGGCGATGTCACGGGGGCGCTCGAGAGCAGGTGCCGTGGTGAGGTGAATAGTGACGTTCATTTCCCGAGACAAGATCATCGAGATGCTCGTCTTGCCAAGGCCCGGCGGACCATAGAAAAGTAGATGGTCCAGGGGCTCGCCGCGCAACTTGGCAGCCCCGATTGCGATGTGTAGATAGGCTTTAAGGTCCTTTTGCCCAATGTAATCCTCAAGACCCTGTGGGCGAAGATTGTCCTCGTGCTGGTCTTCGAGTATTTTTTGGGGTTGCACGGGGGCGGGAGTCCGCTCCGGTTCACCCGTACTGCCGGGACGGGAGGAGATGATGGCCATCTGTCCAGCTTACCAATTCGTTTACAGCTCGTGGTCCTCACGCACTCGTGCGCAACTCGTCCTTTAACTCCTGAGTGTATAAATCGCTCGCCCGTTGTCGCCACAGATCATCATGAATCGTTGTGGCTCGGCCGGTTGCAACCAGCACCATCAGACGGACTACCTCGGCGTCGGTGGCATGGCCGCGTGCCACCGACTGGGGGAGATCACCGATAGCGGGCCAGGCGCGGGGACCTGGGACAGCGCGTGCATAGTGCTTGCGTAGTAGGACCAGCTTAATCTGGCACGCGGCCCGACAGGCTTGCTCTTGAAGGCGCAGGTGCTGGCGGATCTGGGTTGGAGTTTTACCGGACAATCTGGAAGCAAGAGCCATAATTGAATCGCTTGTGTACCTTTGTCCATATTATATCAGGTTATCTCGGATAGAGCCACTTCGATACGCATGCAGTGCTCGAACCAGTCGAGGAAGCGAGTTGCCATGGCTCCGAGCGAGTAGTGGGTCTCGGCATGTGCCCGGCAACAGGCCCGGTCGATGCCGGGCAGATTTTTAATCGCGGCGGCCATGGCATGGGGGTCATCAGGTGGAGTCAAAAATCCAGTCATCCCATCCACAACGATCTCAGCCGGTCCGCCCCTACGATAGGCAACCACCGGCACCCCGCAGGCGAGGGCCTCGACGACCACGTTGCCAAAGGCCTCAACCCACTTGGGTGTAACCAGCAAGCACTGAGCACGGCCAAGGATTTGCTGCATTTCTGAGGTGGGTAGGAAGCCCCGGTAGCGGATAACAGCCCTGGGGTAGGCATTCCGGGTCGCCTCGAAGTAGTCTTCGTCTTGTAATCGGCCCATGATTTCGAGTGCGAGTCCGGTCAGTTCGGCTACTGCAAAGGCGTCCTCCAGGCCTTTTTCGGGCACAATACGCCCGATCCAGGCCAGGTACGGCTCGGCTCGCGGACGGAACGTGTAGGCGCTCAGGTCCATGCCGCAGGGCAAGATGACCAGTCCTTCGATACCGGCAAAAGTTTGTGCCTGGGCTTCGGAATGCACTGCGACTGTGCCGGGAAAGGATCTGAGCACCCCGGCTATTGCCGCATCGATGGTGTCCTGGAGCGAACCCATGCTAATGACGTGGGCAACAGGCGTATGCAAAAACGGGGTCAGGTAAAGAGGCAACCAGTCGTAACCCCAGTTGACAATCAGGTCGTAGTCCGTCTCGAGTGCCCGGACTGCTTCCCACAGGTTGGCGGTCGCTGAGGGGTGGGGCAACACCACCGGTTGGTCACGCGGCTCGTGCTGCGCGAAGGCCGGAGGCAACCCGTTAACAGCTGCTACCAGGGGAACGTCTCCGGTCTGGCTACCCGCCACTGCGGCGATATGAACAACGTGCCCACGGCGGATAAGTTCCCCGGCCAGGTTGAGCAAGTTCAGCTCGACTCCGCCGGCAATACCTGCACCGAGAGGACCGACGGCAGTCGAGACAAAGAGCAGTTTCACACCAGGAACGGTAACACAGTTTTGTCCAAACCCCGAAGAGATGATCGGATGTCGCAAGGCAGAGGGAGAGGCGAGACTGGTATGCCTAGTATGGAAGGTACGTTTTCCCTGGAAACTTACTGTACTGATGGCCATAATATCGAGGCTGATCCATGCACTGCCGCTTGGAGCCCTGGCTACCCTTTGTGTATCAGTGACGGCTTGCGGAATCTTGCAGGACCTCACGCATACGAAGGCCGCTGAACTTATCCGTAATGACCGGGATTTTCAAGCGCGTTCTGACCGAGCCCTGTTTCGGGAGGCTCTCTACAGCCGTAGTGCATCTGTGCCGGTTGTTTCTGCCTTGCGACAACTGGGGTTTGTCGATGTGCGCCGGGTGGACGGGGGCTTCGCTGTGTATTTGAATCAGCGGGGTTTGCAGGCGGCAGAGGCGCAACGCTGGCAGCGCGACCCCTACAAGGCAGATGGAGCGTTCAGGCCAACCCGGCCGCAAGAAGTTGACCAGTACCCGCAGAGGTCCTGGAAGGTACCCCTGGCCAACCCTGAACTCATCGAGGTCACTGATATTCGCATCGAGCGGAGTGCCACGGCCAGGGTACAGTTCAACTACCGTTGGAAGCCTAATGAGATTGGCAGGCTCTATAGCCGTGAGCGGTGGGAGAAGACTCGTACGTCCTCAGCCAGACTGACACTCGATGATGAGGGATGGAAAGTGGAGCAGATTGGTGGTCTGTCTTGACGCGGGTAATCAGGCTACATCTTCTTCGCTCAGCTGGCGCTCGATAGTAGTGATCGCCGCGCTGACCCCGGCAAGGCGCGTCTCCAGTTCATCGCGCATCCGCTTGAGGAATTTGAGCCGCCGCCCAAGGCGGTCCTTGCGTGAGAGCGGCTCGCCGCCAAATTCGCAGTACCGATCGAAGTTGAATGGAAACATGAGCGTGTCTCCGAATTTTCCCTATCCTAACGCTTGAGCCTGGCCATTACTCGGTAGTAGACCGGGATGTAACGCTGTCGCCCGGTGAGAAGTTATTCTGTTTTCATGATTATTCAGCCCCGCCAGGCCATCCCCAGTTTTGAAGCGCTCAGCGTGACAGGTGAGCTCATCAAAAGCGAGCACTACCGCCAGCGCTGGAATTTGCTGCTCGTATTTTTGAGTCGTCCCGATGAATATGCTTATCTTGGCGAGCTTGCGAACCGGATTGAACCGTTGCGCGCCAGTAAGACGCGGTTGATTGCCTTTGTGTTAGAGCCTGCCCACAGTCTTGCCGGGTATCCCTTCCCTGTGATTGTGGACCCAACTCGCCGGGTCTATGACCGGCTTGGCATCGACTTGACGGCAGTTGTGCTCACCGATCAGTTCGGCGAGATTCACAAAATCTGGTGGTTGCCCGAACCGCTCTGCCTACCCACCTCCGAGGATTTGCTCAGCTGGGCTGAATTTATCGACATGCGCTGCCGCTAGGCCGGACTCAAAGTCTCTTTTGCGCAATGTAGGTCAGGACGACCTGTTCTAGAACTGCGAGCGGCATGGCTCCGTTCTGAAGAACGACCTCGTGGAATTCCTCTAGGCGGAATTGCTCCTTGAGTTCGCTCTGTGCCCGGTCTCGCAACTCCAGAATCTTCAACTGACCAATCTTGTAGGCGCACAACTGGCCGGGCTCGGCCGCGGAGCGATCCACGGAAGCCGCGGCTCCACCGGTGGAGATATCGCTGTTGGCAGTCATATAAGCGATCGCCTCAGCCCGGGTCCAGCGCTTGTAATGGATGCCCGTGTCAACCACCAGACTGACGGCTGTGCTGAGATCGGCTCGCAGGCGGCCCAGATTGCTGTAAGGGTCTTTGTTGAACCCGTGCTCCCAGGCCAGTTGTTCGGCGTAGGCCGCCCACCCCTCAATGTAGGCGGTGAAAGGGATCACTCTCCTGAAAGCGGGAACCTCGGACTCTTGCTGAAGGGCAAGCTGCAGGTGGTGACCCGGACTCGTTTCGTGGTAGGCGAGTGTGGGCATGCTCCATCTGGGAATTGTCCGTAAATCGCGCAGGTTGACATAGAAGACACCCGGCCTCGAACCATCCAGGGCGGGCGGGCTGTAGTAGCCTACCGGTGCGGTTTTTTCCTTGAATTCGGGCAGACGCTCCACCCGGACACTCGCCCTCGGACGTCTGGTGAATACTTCTGACCTGCGGCCGGCCTCAGCGACGATGGCCCGGTATTCACTCAGAATCTGACTTCTGCCGTCTATGGTATTTGGGTACAAGAAACGCGGTTCCCGCTTGAGGCGCTTGAGATGCTTACTGATACTCCCGCCTCGATACCCCAGCCGGTCCAGAACGGAATGTGTTTGTTTCTGAATACGGGAGACTTCCTTGAGCCCCAGGCGGTGAATCTGTTCGGGCGTGAGGTCGGTGGTGGTGTGGTGCCGCAGGGTGTGGGCGTAGTAGGCGTACCCGCCCGGTAGCCTCCATACACCTTCCTCGACAGAAGTGAGCGGCTCAAGATGTTCGAAATAGGTGATCAGTTTTCGGTAGGCGGGGTAGACGGTGTTTTGTATTTCCTGCTCGGCTGCCCGAGCGAGTGCCTGCTTCGTCTGGCCGTCAAGGTCCTTCAATTTCGAGAGTCTACGCTCAAAGACGGTGTAGAGAAGATTTGCCCGCGCTCGCGGGGCTACGAAACCGCGCATCTCCTCAAGGACTTTCTGAACCACCGATCTGGGTGGGAGAAGTTGCTTGCTTTCACGAATCCTCAAACCTTCCAGTACCTGATCGAACTTTGTATCAAACTTTGACAGGCGCGCAATGTAATTCTCGGCGTCCTGGCGGTTGTTGACCTGATGAATGTTGGCCATGAAGTCAGGCAGTTGATTTTGGACTCCGAACAGAGGATTGACCGGATAAACGTGATACATGAATTTTTGTCCACGCACCTGATCCTCCAGGAACCAGGTCAGGATGTCCGTGGACAGCAAATCCTCGGGAGATTGTGCAGATCGGTCGTAGGCTCTGAGCACGGCCAGTTCGGCCCGGACGAGTGCGTTGCGATTACGCAGATGGGTATCGGAGGCGTCGGTAAGATCATCGCCGTGAAAGTTGAGGCCGACGCCCTCAAGAACTCTCAACCGGCTCAGCAACTCTGGTTCTTCGAGCAAAAAGCGGGCGAAGACGCGCCCGTAAAAGTGCTCAATGTTCCAGGGTACGAACCAGATGAGACTCGCAACCCACCACCCGGCCAGGATGAGACAACTTACAATCGCAAGGAGCGCTCCACGTAGCCATCGCATGGCTATGACAGGGTGCTTCTACGGACTGCAGAAATAGCCTGCCAGTGCTTCGGAGTCGCCGATGAGCTTGCCGTCGATGAAGACCTGTGGCATCGTCGATGCCCCGGTGATTGACCGCAAAGCCCGGGAATTATAGTCTTTGCCGAGGACCAGTTCTTCGTACTCAAGGCCGTGTTGCTTGAGCATCGCCTTGGCACGGGCACAGAAGGGGCAGCCCTCCTTGGTAAAAATCGTGACCAGGGCGGGCTGAACTGCCTCGGGATTGAGGTAGTTGAGCATCGTCAGGGCGTCAGAAACCTTGAACGGGTCGCCCGGCTCGTCGGGTTCAACGAACATCTTGTCCACCATGCTGTCTTTGACCAGCATCGAATAGCGCCATGACCGCTTGCCGAAACCCAGATCCGCCTTGTCCACCAGCATTCCCATTCCCTCGGTGAATTCACCGTTTCCATCCGGAAGCAGCATCACATTCTGGGCTTCCTGGCTCTTTGCCCATTCGTTCATGACAAAGGCGTCGTTGACTGACATGCAAATAATGCTATCCACGCCGTTAGCGTGAAAAACCCTGGCCAGGTCGTTGTAGCCTGGCAGATGGGTGGACGAACAGGTTGGTGTGAACGCACCCGGCAAGGAAAAGACAACTACGTTCTTGCCTGAAAACAGCTCGTCGGCAGTGATATTCACCCACTGGTCGTCCTTGCGGGTGCGGAAGGTGACATCGGGGACACGTTGTCCTTCGCGGTTGGCCAACATGCGCTGAACTCCTTGTGAAATGAGAATGATGCAGCTGAAACAGCATAGCAAACGTGTATGGGGGATTGGGGTGACCAGGCGGGATCTCGATCTGTTGGGATGTTTGCATAAAGATCCGCGTCCCGTATGCGGCTCCATGCAGCACACGGCATTGCCCCGACGTGGCTGCCCCCTCTTAGGGTCGTTGGTAGTTACAACAAGTTGTCTTAGGATGGCCAGGTGAGAACTTCTCGTGGAAATTATGGGACTTTTCAATCAGATCCTGACGGCGATTGCCAATCCTGAGCAGCAAGCAAGCTCCGGTCAAATCGGCGGCGTACTCGGCACACTCCAGCAGCAAGGCCAGGCTCACGGGACAGACGCTCAGGGTATGACCCAGGTCCTCTCGGTGGTGGGCCAGTATGTGCGCAATGCTCTCAAGCAGCAGGGCTCCGGCCCTGATCAGGCACAGGCTACCGTGCAGCAGTACAGCGGTACCCAGCCCAATCCTCAGGCGGTCCAGGCCGTCTTTGGCTCGCAACAGCAACAGGTAGTCCAGGACACGTCAAACCGTACCGGCCTTGACGCCTCGACCATCCAATCTCTCTTGCCCGTCGTGGTTCCCCTGATCTTGAACCTGTTACAGAGCGGTACGAACACACAGAACCCGCAGCATGGCAACCCGGTGCTCGGCACGTTCCTTGACAGCGACACGGATGGTGATGTTGACCTTGGTGATTTGATGCGGGCGGCGGGCAGATTTCTCTGAATGCTCCTACTCTTCGTGATCTATGTGGGCAGTGTCTGCAAGCCTTCCTTGACAGCAAAAGCGGGTCGGGGGATGGTAAAGGCGGGTTCGGCTCACTCGGCTGGATCTCTATTCGAGAGGCTTGCTCATGATTGAACCCAGTGCCTTCGAAATACCCCTCATCTCTCCGCGCCAGATGAATTTTCTACGCGCCCTGGCAGCCATGGCCTGGGTTGATGGAGTCCTCGAACCTGCAGAAGTGGCTACCATGAGCGAGCAACTGGTCAGCCTCTTCAGGCAGGACCACGATATGACGGCCGAACTCTGTGCCCAGGTGCGGGCTTTCGTGCAGCAAAACATCCCCCTTAGTGAGACGCTGCCACGCGTGAGCGATCCTCAGGACCGCGAACTGTTGTTGAAACTGGCCTACCTGGTTATCCATGTGTCGCGCCGGACTTCCGATGAGCCCCTCGTCAATGAGAAGGAGGCCGGGGCCTATCAAAATCTGGTTGTCCAACTGGACTTCAATCCCGAGACGGTGCGTCGGTTGGAGCAGGAGGCATCTGAGCTGAGTCTGGAGGCGACGTTGAGTGAAGTATCCAGGGTCTGCCAGGAGTAAAGCAGACCGGAGACCTGGCCTGTATACGAAGAATGTTGAAGTTCCCGCGCAAAGCCATCTCCTCTAGGAGAGCATTGTGGAGGTTTGTACTGTCCTTTTGAGGAAGCGCAGCTATAGCTTCTGTGAAGGTATCGTACTGCGGGGGCCTGTCAAGGTTTTCCTGCTTCGACCCAACCGGCTTGAGTGAGATAGTTGAGGAGCGAACAAGTATCCTGCTCATCAGGTACCGGTGGTCCTCTCCTCTTCGTGAGTGCGCTAATCCAAAAACCAAGTCACGCAGGAGTTGCACAAATGTTTAAGGCTGATGCGCACAGTGATTACGTCAGCGATTGGGCCATGCTGCCATTACCCAGTCAAACTGTTCTCGACAGTGACGTTTCACAGCTGCGCACACGTGTTCACCGTCTCTCGGACGCTTCTACGGTCAGGGACTTGCTCGACCGTATGCACCAGCGAATTGACCTGGGGTTACTACACATCACACTCCTGCACGACTGGGAAGGCTGGCTATTGCGCATCCAGGCACGCTGTTCACTTACCTATGAGGTTCTGGGGAGCCTTGAGGCGATTGTGCAGGAGCATGGGGAGATTGCCATGCTGACGAATAGATTTGGTCTGGTCTTTTTGCAGCTGGACTGTGGCATGGGATCGCTTGAAGTCATGCAGCGCTACAGTGTGCCGGTGATTTTCTGTGGTGAGGTGGACCTTGAGGAGTTACGGGTCTTCTGTGAGGGACTCACTCAGGGTCTGGGATTTCAGCCGCAAAGCCTTAGGTGACGATTGGCTTTGCGCCCGGCATCATCAGTGACCCGCGGCGACGGCCGTCTCGGGTGTACGGGCCTGGATCTCGTGACGTAGAAAGTCCTCGGCCATCAATACGTGCGGAAAGATTGCTCGTGCCTCGTCGAGCATCGTGGCACCCGACTGGTAACGCGGACTGAAGTGCGTCAGTATGAGCTGCTGAACACGGGCCTCACGGGCTACTCGGGCAGCGATGGCCGCGGTTGAGTGCATGCCTCGCTCGGCAAGAGCCGCGTCCTCGCTCGTGTAGGTCGACTCGTGGATGAGTACGTCAGCATCGGTAGCGAGCGCTATGGAATTGGGGGTGAACACGGTATCGCTGCAGTAGGTGAGTTTGCGTCCCGGCCGGTCCGGTCCGACCAGTTTTGCCCCCTCTATGACTCGCCCATCGGGGAGAGTCACTACTTCCCCTGCTTTGAGACGGCCATAAAGGGGTCCGAAAGGAATGCCCATGGCCTTCGCCTGCTCGGCATCGAAGTGGCCCGGTTGCTCCTGCTCAACGACACTAAAGCCAAAGGCTGGAATCCGGTGTACGAGAGGCAAACACCTGACGGTGAATTCTCCATCCCGACAGACCAGACCCGGTTCAAGGTGCTGAACGTAGACCGGGTAACTTAGATGGGTGTGACTGTATCGCAGGGTGGCCTGGAGATAGGGCTCAAGACCCGGCGGTCCGTAGAGGGTCACGGGCGTGTTCGCAGCCCTCGCCAGGGCACGGCTCGCGAGCAATCCGACCAGTCCGAAGAGGTGGTCACCGTGCAGGTGGGTAAAGAAAATCTTTTCGAGCTGACTGAGGCGCAGGGGTGAGCGCAAAATCTGGTGCTGAGTTCCCTCGCCGCAGTCAAAAAGCCATAAGCTTGCCCGTTGCGGTAGCTGCAGCGCAATCGAGGTGACGTTGCGCTGACGAGTAGGTGTCCCGCTGCTCGTGCCCAGAAAAGTCAACAACATGACTCTGTTGTAACGCCTCGAACCCTCATACTGTTTGCCGATTAGCGCTCAGTTTACATCACTCATACTAGGTAGCCAGTCTGAACTAAGTAAGTACGATCTACAAAAATATACGTAAGTCTATACCTAGAGCCGACTCTTTTTGAGCGCTCTGTTAGATTAGAGTTAAAAATATAACTCTAATTCATGGTCGATCCCTCCCCGTCACATCGACTCCTGAAGCTCCTCAGGCAATACGGACTACCGGCACTTACGGCAGGGATGCCGGTGTTGCTGCTCGTCTTCTGGCTGCTGCTCACCTGGAACCTGCCCGGTCCTGAACAGATTCGCCTTACACTGCACGGAAGTCTGCGCATTAAAGCGGCCGACGGCTCACTTCTGTACAACGGCACTCAGGGACCCGTACGCCAGGTAAAGAATCAAGAAATACCCGTTGCATTGCGAGAGGCAGTGCTTGCGACCGAAGACCGGCGGTTTTTTGAACACCGGGGTATGGACCCGGTTGGTATTGTACGGGCGCTCGTCCGCAATACCGAGGCAAGTCGGCTGCGTGAGGGAGGCTCAACGATCACTCAGCAACTGGCGCGCAATCTGTTCTTGACTCAAGAGCGCTCTGTATGGCGCAAGCTCAAAGAAATCGTGATTGCCCAGCGCCTTGAGCAGAGCTTCTCCAAAGAAGAGATCCTGACCCTTTACCTCAACCGGATCTACTTCGGCTCTGGTGCTTACGGGGTAGCGGATGCAGCTGTGACCTATTTCAACAAACCCGTCAGCAAACTCAACTTGCTCGAATCCGCCCTACTCGCGGGCCTTCCCCAGGCACCCAGTCGCTACTCTCCGCTGGTCAACCGCGAACTTGCTCGTAAACGGCGCGATGTCGTGCTCAAGAACATGGTCGAGGCCGGGTTCTTAAGCGAAAACGAGTACGCCCGGGCGCGGACGGGGCGAGTCGTACTCAACCCCAGACTTCGCATGTCCAAGCGCGGGTCCGCTTACTTTACTGCCTATGTACAATCGCTGTTGCCGGTCTTGCTCGGAAGTGTCCCAAGTGGACTGACGGTGGAGACGACGCTCGACTCGATTGCACAGGCCGAGGCTGAGACGACGCTCACGACAACCCTCAAGAACTTGAGCCGCCACCGTGTGAGTGAGGGAGCTATCGTCGCGATTAACCCGAGAAACGGTGAAATTCGAGCGATGGTCGGGGGACGTGATTTTCAACATAGCCAGTTCAACCGTGCCGTCCAGGCTCTGCGCCAGCCCGGCTCCACCTTCAAGGTCTTCGTCTGGGCGAGTGCCCTGGAAGCGGGTCTGAGTCCGGGGGACGTCTACACCGACGGACCGACCCGGTTCGGTAGTTATGAAGTTAAAAACTACGACCGCGATTACCGGGGAGAGATGACCCTCGCCGAGGCACTCAAAGAATCTCGCAACACGATTGCCGTCCAACTCATCGAACAGGTCGGCGCACCTAATACCGTGGAGGTCTCGCACCGCATGGGCATCCGCAGTCCCCTCAACCCCGGTCCGGCTCTTGCCCTGGGAGCCTCTGAGACGACTTTGCTCGAACTGACCAGTGCCTATGGCACGCTTGCCAACGATGGTCTGCGTGCCGAGCCCAGGGCCATTCGGCGAATCATTGACGGGGCCGGTAAGGTGCTCTGGGCTGCTGATCCCATGGCGAGACAGGCGCTCAACCCCGAGGTCGCCCGGACGATGACCGCGATGCTCGAGCAGGTCATCCTCGACGGCACCGGTCGTCGGGCCGACATCAACCGACCGGCAGCGGGCAAAACAGGCACCACCGAGGGAAACCGGGATCTGCTCTTTGTCGGTTACACTCCGCAACTGGTGACAGGAGTGTGGCTTGGCAACGACGACAACTCTCCTACTCGAGGCAGCTCGGCCCTGGCAGCCGGTCTATGGGCTGCCTTTATGGGCCGCGTCATGGACAGGCTTCCCG
>JACMIX010000366.1 GCA_014380935.1 Gloeobacterales cyanobacterium ES-bin-141
AGGTGAGCCCGCCGCTCGGCCTGCTGTAGGCGTTCTGCGTACTTCACATTCGGGGGCACGGTGTAGAGTAGGGCGTGGCCCGAGGCGACCATTTCCTGGTTGATGAGGGCCTTGCCGACCCAGACATGGGCAAGCAGGCGACCGTAGCGATCCCGCTCACGGACATCCGTTTCGAGGCGGACCTCGCTCGTACCGACCAGTTTTTCCAGGTGCGCCTTCGAGCGCTCTCCCCAGGGTTTCTGAGCCTTCTCGGGAGCGTCGATGCCAAGCAGGCGGACTTTTTCTTCTGTGCCCCGGCGAGTCAGCACGATAGTGTCACCATCAGTGATCCGCTTGACCTGCCACTGGTCTACATCGCCGCAAGACCCAATACACAACAGCAGCAGACCAACCAGCCAACCGGACGATATTGAGCCCTTCACAAGTGCGCCTGCAGGAAGAATAGGTCTACTTTTGAGTATCGCTGTCCTATTCATGCACATCCTAATGAACATCGAACGGGTCCTTGCGGGAGAACTTGCACTCTCCTCCGTCCAGGTTAAAAACGCCCTCGAACTCTTCGCTGAAGGGGCAACGGTCCCCTTTGTCGCCCGCTACCGCAAAGAGCGCACCGGTGAGATGAACGAAGTCCAACTGCGCGCCCTCGAGGACCGGTTTACTTACCTGAGCGAGCTTGAAGAGCGCAAGGCAGCAATCCTCAGCGCAATCGACGGACAGGGCAAATTGACCGAGGCCCTCAAGGGCAGGATTGCAGCCTGTCTGGTCAAGAATGAGCTAGAGGACCTCTACCTGCCTTACAAGCCCAGACGCCGCACGCGGGCAACCATGGCCCGCGAAAAGGGCCTCGAACCGCTGGCCGGATTTATCGAGTCACTCAACGATCCCAAGGGAGCGATGGTATTGCTTGAAGTGGAGGCCGCGAAGTACCTCAGTGATGCTGTGCTCACCGTCGAGGAAGCGCTCAAAGGTGCCTCTGATATCCTGGCCGAGGCCGTATCCGAGCAGGCCCATCTGCGGGCATACCTGCGGGACTATTTACTAAACTCCGGAGTCTTCGTCGCCCGCATCAAGGATGACTACCCCGAGGGCACAACCAAATTTGAGATGTACCGAAATTTTCAGATCAAGGCCATGGCCATGGCACCGCACAATGTCCTGGCCCTGTTGCGGGGTGAAGCTGAAGGAGTCCTGAACCTGGACCTCACCTTTGATGAGCAGGCGGTGATTGCTTACCTTGAGTCCCAGGAAGTTCGCACCAAATCGCGCCCCGTGCGCCAGTTTTACCGCGAGATGCTCAAGGATGCCTTCAATCGGCTGATGAAGACCTCCTTAACCGGTGAGGTGCGTCAGGCGAGGAAAATCTACGCCGACACCGAATCGATCCAGACTTTCGAGACCAACCTGCGCGAGTTGTTGCTGTCGAGCCCGGCCGGGATGAAACCCACCCTGGCCATCGATCCCGGCTTCCGCACCGGCTGCAAGGTGGCTGTACTGAGCGAGACGGGCAAATTCCTCGAATACCAGACAATCTTCCCGCACCAGGCTGCAACGCAGCGTACACAGGCGGCCCGGACGCTCGAGGAGTTGATCGAGAAGTACCAGATTGACCTGATTGCTATCGGCAACGGTACCGCCGGACGTGAAACGGATACGTTCGTCACTGAGGTTTTGCAACCTGTGTCACACAAGCCGGTCAAGGTCATGGTCAACGAGTCGGGGGCATCAATCTACTCGGCGAGTGCGGTGGCGATTGAGGAGTTTCCTGAGCTTGATGTGACGATTCGCGGAGCGATCAGCATTGGTCGGCGATTACAAGACCCGCTAGCCGAGCTGGTCAAGCTTGATCCCAAGTCGATTGGTGTCGGGCAGTATCAGCACGACGTCGATCAGAAGTTACTCAAAAAAAAGCTCGATGAAACCGTCGAGAGCTGTGTGAACTACGTGGGCGTAGACCTGAACAGCGCCTCAAAAGAGTTGTTGGTTTTCGTTTCCGGTATTACACCGGTGATTGCCAAGAACATTGTTAGCTATCGCAATGAACACGGCAGTTTCAAAGACCGCCGCGAACTCCTCAAGGTACCCAAGCTAGGTCCAAGAACGTTTGAGCAATCGGCTGGGTTTTTGCGTATCCGCGATGGCAAGAACCCGCTCGACAACACGGCTGTTCATCCGGAAAGCTACCCGGTGGTGACGGCGATGGCGAAGGAGTTAGAAGTGCCCCTCAAGCAGATAACCCAAGCTGGTCAGCGGCTCAGGGCAATAGACCTCAAGCGCTACGTCAGTACCGGGGTCGGTGAACCGACGCTGCGCGACATCCTCCGTGAACTCGAAAAGCCAGGCCGGGACCCACGGGCAGCATTTACCTATGCAACTTTTAAAACCGGAATCGAGGAACTCAAAGACCTTGTCACTGGCATGGAACTCGAAGGCGTCGTGACGAATGTAACCAACTTTGGAGCGTTTGTCGATGTCGGTGTCCATCAAGATGGACTGGTGCACATTTCACAGCTGGCCGACCGCTTCGTGAGCGATCCCAAGCAGGTCGTCAAGGTCGGCCAGGTGGTCAAGGTGCGCGTATTGGAAGTGAACACGCAACTGAAACGGATCAGTTTATCTATGAAGTCGCTGTAGGTAACTGCTGCACCCAATTCAGCTTAAACGGCTAGGAGCCCCGTGCTGCACCTGCCGGGTCAGCGTCGGGAGGAATAGCCGGGCTGCTGAAGGTCAGTTGCTGACGGTGAAGGTCGAGGTGATGGTGCGGATGGTGCCGTTGGTGCGGGCAAAAGTGGCTGTGATGGTGTGCTGTCCGTTCGTGAGGGTACGCGTGTTGAAGGCGTTGGCCGTGCTCACTGTGCCACTGGCAAAGTCGAAGGGGGCCGCTAGTTCGAGGCTGAAGGACTCACCGCTCTGGGTAGGGTCATCCAGGAAGAACCGGACGCGCAGGAAGTCCGAGTCCTTGCCGCTGGCAAAGACATATATGTTGCCCGAGACGGACCCACCTGCCAGGGGAGTGGGATTGGTGCGGTTGGGGGAGGGGCTCAGTTGCAGCGTGGGTGTCGTACTCTGCAGGATAGACACGGTGTCTACGAAGGTGTTTGCTGTGGCGAGGTCGAGGTCGCCATCTTTATCCAGGTCCCCAACGGCGATGGAGCGGGGAGCATCTCCAACAGCAAAGTTCTGAGAGGCGGTAAAGGTGCCGTTGCCTTTGTTCCTCAACACAGATACGTTGTCAGAGCCGCTGTTTGCGGTCACCAGGTCGAGGTCGCCGTCCCCATCCAGGTCCCCAACCATGATGGAGAAGGGATAAGCTTCGACAGCAAAGTTCTGAGGAGCGACAAAGGTGCCGTTGCCGTTGTTCTTCAACACGGACACGGTGTTGGCATTATAGGAACTATCGCGGTTTGCTGTGGCGAGGTCGAGGTCGCCGTCCCTATCCAGGTCCCCAACCGTGATGGAGAAGGGACGCTCCTCAGTAGTAAAGTTCTCAGCAGTGGCAAAGGTGCCATTCCCATCGTTCTTCAATGCTGAGACACTACCGGGAATATCGATGTAGTAGCCATCGTTAAAGCCAGTGTTTGCTGTGGCAAGGTCAAGGTCGCCATCCCCGTCCAGGTCTCCCACTATGACGGAGCGGGGACTGTACGGTACAGAAAAGCTCCCAGAGGCGGCGAAGATACCATTGCCATCATTCTTGAGCACTGACACGTAGCTGGGATCCTGGTAGACGTCGTAGTAGCGTCCTGGATTCAGTACAACGAGGTCGAGGTCCCCGTCCCCGTCCAGGTCTCCTACAGTGACGGAGTAACTGCCATAAGTATCAAAGTTCTGGGCGGTTGCAAAGATGCCGTTGCCTTTGTTCTTCAACACAGACACAGAGGAGCTTCGGTTTCCAGTAGCCAAGTCGAGGTCGCCATCCCCGTCTAGATCCCCAACTGTGATGGAGCCGGGACTCGTTCCAACAGCTATGGTCTGGGCGGTTGTAAAGGTGCCGTTGCCCTTGTTCTTCAACACGGACACAGAATTGGAGATGCCGTTTGCTGTGGCGAGGTCAAGGTCGCCGTCACGGTCCAGGTCCCCAGCGGTCACGGAGGTAGGAGCATCTCCAACAGCAAAGTTTTGAGCGCTGAGGAAGCTTACCTGCGCTGAAGCTGGTAGAGCATACATAAGGGTCGCAGCAAGACCCAACGCCGTCAGGCAGGACCTATGCAGTTGCACAGGTAACTTCGCCGATCGGCTTACCTGCAGGAATGCGGATTTCATAGCACACCAGGGGAGAAAGGTTTTAAGGCATATAGGCTGGTTCTTCAATAGTTATGCATAGTGAGTTCTCCGCCACACAAACAAGAGAACTGTTGTGTCTATGACGAAAATGCTCAAAGCGAGGTGCCGGTAGTCTCCTGTTGCCAGCTCAGCGCTTTGCCTTTCACCGAGGAGCGGCTTTCTGCGTTGCAAACTTAATATGGTTGATTAAGCTTGATGAAACAATCACAGAAGAGCCGCGAGCGCTTCTCGACAGACAGGGAATACACCAATGCGTCAGAAGAGACCAGGAGATGAACCGCGCGAGTATCAGGGGAATCCCGATTGGTTCAGCGACCTGCTCGAATATTCGGACCGACCTGTCAGTAAAAAGTTGCTGGTGGGAGTGGGGCTACTTGTATCGGTAACCTTCCTGGTCTTTGGGCTGACACTGTTATTGTGGAAACCCGTAGTTTAAGGCCATACCCGTGACTATTCCTGGGGTGCCTGGACCGAGTCGGGCTCACAGGTCACAAGCCCTGGTTGGCTATACAGAGTAACCCGGTAAAGTACGTCAAACTGGGCATTGTCTGGTGCAGGCCGGACCGGCCAAGCACGCAGAGTCTGCCGGGCAGTCTCTATCAGCGTCTCGCCCTCTGCCTGCACTACGCGCACCGGTTCAGCTATGCGTAGCTCACTGTCTGCTGCCTGCAACAGTACCTCAAGTTGGGCAAATCCCCCGCTCTCAGGTAGCGCAGCAGAAGCATTCCGTAGTGCGAGGCACAAGTCGGCTGCGTATTCGCGCGTTGTCGCTTCGTCCGTGGAACTGTCCTCAACCAGGGGTGGGACACTACTCTCAGCTCGCGGACGGACATCGGTAGTCCCACGGGAGACGGATGGGCTGGGTACTTCGGGCCTGGATACTGTCTTCCGGGGTGGAGTGGGGTCTTGCACCCCGGAAGTGGTAGGACCGGTGGGACGGCGTTGTGGCACGCTCGTGGAGGTGTCGGCGGGCGGGCGGGCGGTTGGCGCGGGCGGTTCTGTCCGTTCAGGAGCGGGCGAGCGAGGGCGCGGGGCTACCTCTGGCAGTGGTTGCACGGATCCGTTTTGGAGCACGGTTCTGGGCAGGATTGCGAACACCAGCAGGGCAGCCACCAGACTGCCTACACCCACTGTTTTCCACGGGACGCGGCGCGGTGGGGTAGGCACGGGTTCAGACAGTACGTTGTGCCAGTCACGCTGCTGAGTGGGTGCAAGCGGGTCCACAGGCTGTTCTGGCACTTGGTTGGTCCAGCCGGAGCGGCGGACCAGGTCGGGCATTGCTTTTTCTAGCCGTTCGGGATCGATCACGTCTCGCTCCTGCGCAGGGCCTCGCAAAACTGGGTG